>JBBRQR010000125.1:0-8265 GCA_038226115.1 Sphingomonadales bacterium
GATCAAATTGACGCGCAGGACGTTTTCCCACTCGGCGACGGTCAGGTCGAACAGCGACCCCAGCCCGCCGCCGACCCCGGCATTGGCGAAGGCGAAGTCTAAACCGCCAGCAGCGACGGCGGCGGCGACGGCACGGTCGACGTCGGCTTTGTCGCCGACATCGCCGATCAGCGCAGTGATCCCGGTGTGCCCGTCGGCGGTTTCGTGAACAGCATCGGTTTTGTCGAAGGCGATAACGGTGCCGCCGCGCGCCGCGTACAGCCGCGCCGCCGCCCGCCCGATGCCACTCCCCGCGCCGGTAATCAGCGCGGTCTTGCCGGTGAAATCGGTCATCGTGTCACTCCCCCAGAAACGTCCGCACGCACGTGATGAAGTCGTCGGTACGGTCGTGATGGACCCAATGGCCGGCTCCCGCGAACAGCTCCACGCGCGCATTGGCGAAGGTGGCGAGGCGTCCGTCGGTCGCCGGGTTCGATGCCCAGCTTTCGGCGCCATAGATCAACAGCGTCGGCGCGGTAATCTGCCCCCACAACGCGGCGACAGCGTCATACGGCAGGTCGACCGGCGACCACGCGCGGTTATAGTTATCGAACTTCCAGCTGAAGCTGCCGTCCTCGTTCTGGAGGACACCGTGGATCGTCAGATGGCGGGCCTGTACCTCGCTGAGATGCTTGTTTTCGGCCATCATCCGCGCCAGCGCGTCGTCGATGCTCGCGTAGCGTTTCGGCAGTCGTCCAGCGAGGCCGCGAACCTCGTCGATCCAGTGCCGCAGCCGCGCGTCGGGCGTCACCTTGCCGCGCTCAGCGAGCCACTTCGGTGATGGACCAAGCCCCTCGACTGCAACGATTTTGGTGACATTCTCGGGGTACAGGCCCGCGTAGCGCAGTGCGACGTTGCCGCCGAGCGAATGCGCGACGATCGACACCGGCGCGAGGCCAAGGCCGTGGATTAGCTGCGCGAGGTCGTAAACGAACGGGGCCATGCCGTAGCTGCCGTCGTTCGACCACGCGCTGTCACCATGGCCGCGCAGGTCGGGGGCGATGACGTGCCAGTCGCGGGCCAGGTCGGCGGCGACCCAGTCCCAGTTGCGGCAATGGTCGCGCCCGCCGTGGACGAGGATCAGCGGCGGCGCATCCGCGTTGCCCCAGTCGACATAATGTAGCCGCAGTCGCTGCGAGATGAAGTGGTGCGAGGTCGGCGAGGGGGTCATCTCAGCGGGCATCGTAATGCGCCGGTTCGCGGCGGGCGGG
Source organism: Sphingomonadales bacterium (assembly GCA_038226115.1). Classification (GTDB taxonomy): domain Bacteria; phylum Pseudomonadota; class Alphaproteobacteria; order Sphingomonadales; family Sphingomonadaceae; genus Polymorphobacter_B. The sequence continues at coordinate 1,251 of JBBRQR010000125.1, forward strand.
CCATGGCGCGCTCATGTCCTCGACGATCACGTCGATCGCCTCGACGTGCGCGAGCAGGGTCGCCCCGGCCGCGAAGGTCAGTGTCAACGCGCTACCATCATCGTCGACCGTCACGGCGAGCAGGTCGAGGATCGCATCGCCGCGCGGCCAGTCGCGGCGCTGGAGCCGGGTTATCCCTGCGATCCGAAGCGCTGCGCGAACGCGGGTCAGGTCGCCGACCTCCCAGCGGAAGCGGTTGACGAGGAGGACCAGTCGCCGCGCGCGCGGCTCCCACGCGATATCGGCAGCGTGAACGACGGCATCCTGCAGCAACGCCGATACCAACGGCACATCGTCGGCGTCGTTGGCGAGCAACAGGAGGCGGCTGTCGCCAGAAACGGTGGGCGGGTCAGCCATCTGAAATGCGCTCGATGTCGGCCCCGACGGCAGACAGTTTTTCCTCGAGCCGCTCATAGCCGCGGTCGAGGTGGTAGACGCGGCTGACGACGGTCTCGCCCTTCGCCACCAATCCGGCGAGAACGAGGCTCATCGACGCGCGCAGGTCGGTCGCCATCACCGGCGCGCCGACCAGCGACGGCACGCCGCGCACCATCGCCGACGTCCCACGCACGGTGATGTCGGCCCCCATCCGCGTGAGCTCGGGGACGTGCATGTAGCGGTTCTCGAAAATCGTCTCGGTCAGCAGCGACGCGCCGTCGGCGACGCTAAGCATCGCCATGAATTGCGCCTGCATATCGGTCGGGAAGCCGGGGTAGGGGGCGGTCGAGACGGTGACCCCGTGGAGGCCGCCAGAGCCGTCGACTCCGCGACGGACCTTGACGCCGTCGTTGGTCGGTTCGCAGACGAGCCCTGCCTCGGCGAGCGCGGCGAAGGTCGCGCCGAGCGTCGTCAGGTCAGCCCCGACGAGCTCGATTTCACCGCCGGTGATTGCCGCCGCGCAGGCGTAGCTGCCGGTTTCGATGCGGTCGGGCATGACGGCATAGGTCGCACCGTGGAGCCGAGACACTCCAGTGATCGTCAATCGTTCGGTGCCGATACCGTCGATCTTGGCCCCCATCGCGACGAGGCACTGGCACAGGTCGACGATCTCGGGTTCGCGCGCGGCGTTGTCGATGACGCTGACGCCATTCGCCAGCACCGCCGCCATGACGACATTCTCGGTCGCGCCGACCGACACGCTTGGGAAGGTATACCGCCCGCCCTGCAGACCTTTCGGTGCCGTCGCCTTGACGTAGCCGGCGGCCATTTCGATCTCGGCTCCCAGTGCCTCGAGCGCCTTCAGGTGGAGGTCGATCGGGCGGTTGCCGATCGCGCACCCGCCGGGGAGCGAGACCGTCGCCTCGCCGGTCCGCGCGAGCAGCGGCCCCAGCACGAGGATCGACGCGCGCATCTTGCGGACGATGTCGTACGGCGCGACCGTGCTGGTGATGCGGTTGGCGCGGAACGTCATCACCCGCCCGAACTCGCTCGGATGCGACCCCTCGGTCGATGTCGACACGCCGTGCCCGTTGAGCAGATGCCCGAAGGTATCAATATCGGCGAGGCGCGGCAGGTTGCGCAGCGTCAGCGGCTCGTCGGTCAGCAGCGCGCACGGCATCAGGGTTAGCGCGGCGTTCTTGGCCCCGGAAATGTGGATGCGGCCCGATAGCGGTCGCCCGCCGTGGATAACGATCTGGTCCATGTGTCTGGTGTAGCGCGTCAGGCGCGCGATACAATCAGGACAAACGCGACCAAATACGCGGCGACGGTCGGGTAGAAAGTAAGACCGAAGCCGAATGCTCGCCCCGGAGCGCCGCGCGCATAGCCCGCAGCGAAAGCCAGCCGCCCGGCGACGAACAGCGCGGCAAGCATCGGAATCAGCGCCAGCGCCTGCCCGGGCAGCAGCGTTGCGAGGGCGACCTGCGCGGGCGCGGCGACGACGGCCTGCTCAAGGGTGTTTGCCAGGACGGCACGCCGCCGGGCGGCAAGCGGGGACGAAGTCCCGCCGCCGCTGCCATCGATATCATCGGCGGAAACGAAGCGGGCGCTGGCTATCGACGCGATCGCCACGATGACGCACGCGAACAATGCGAGGTCGACGCGGATAACGCGGCCAAGCCGCTCAACGATTCCGGCGTCGATCACGGGGGTGGCGGCGAGCGTTGCGCCGATCGCGACCGCCGCCGTTATCGTTGCAGCGATCGCGCCGCGCCGGACGCCACGTTGAGCGAGGGTGAGGTCGAGGTCGGGCGGCGTCATAACGGAAAGCCGGATGCGAGCAGCCATGCCCGCGTATCGGCGGCATCGACGAAGACATGGCCGATCAGTCCGGCGTTGTTCGCGGTGGCAACGTTGTCGGCGCGGTCGTCGATGAAGACCGCGTCGCCGGGGCCGAGGCCAAAGCGGGAAAGTGCGAGGGCGTAGATCGCCGGGTCAGGCTTGGTAATCTTCTCGACGCCTGAAACGACGATATCGGTGAAAGCATCGAATACCGGCGCCGTTGGTCGGAACATCGCCCAGAATTCCGCCCCAAAGTTCGTGATCGCGAATTGCGGAACGCAGCGCACAGCAAGATTGTCTACGAGTTCGAGCATTCCCGGAATCGAGCTGGGGATCGTTTCGAGCCAGCGCGGATGATACGCGGCGATCAGGTTGGCGTAGTGCGGAAAACGCTCGGACAGCTCAGCGATCATCGTCGCAATCGGCCGCCCAGCGTCGCTCTGGAAATGCCATGCCTTGGTCACGACGTGGCTAAGAAACCAGTCGAGTTCGGCAGGGTCGGCGATCAGCTTGGCATAGAGGTAGCGCGGGTCCCAGTCGAACAGGACATGACCGACATCCCACACGACAGCCTTTGGCTGCCGCGCGGGCGACACGTCAGCCCTGGCGCGCCTTGAACCGGCGGTTCGTCTTGTTGATGACATAGGTCCGACCGCGACGACGCACGATCTGGCAATCGCGGTGACGCGACTTGAGCGACTTGAGTGAGTTGCGGACCTTCATCGGAGCACCTGAACGAATTGAGCGCGGTCACTACGGACCAAGGCCGCGTTAGTCAAGCCGCTCATGACGGGCGCAGCCCGCGCGCGTCGAGCTGGCGCTCCCATTCGAGCGCGTGGGCGACGATCGTCTCGATCTGGTCGAACTGCGGGGTCCAATCGAGTGTCGCACGGATGCGGTCGGTCGACGCCACCAGCGTCGCCGGATCGCCGGCACGGCGCGGCGCGATGGTGCGCTTGAGTTTTGAGTTGGTCACGCGATCGACCGCGTCGAGCACCTCCAACACGGAAAATCCGCGCGAATAGCCACAATTTGCGACGAAGGATTCGCCGGGGTGCGCCTCGAGCCACATCAGCGCTGCGACATGGGCGGCGGCAAGGTCGGAGACATGAATATAGTCACGAACCCCCGTCCCGTCGGGGGTGGCGTAGTCAGTACCATAGACCATGACCTCGCTGCGCAGGCCGCGTGCGGCTTCGGCGGCGACATGAATCAAATGGGTCGCACTGCGCGTCGACTGGCCAGTGCGCGCGGCTGGATCGGCTCCGGCGACGTTGAAATAGCGCAGGATTCCATAGCCAAGCGGATGCGCGGCGGCGACGTCGGCGAGCATTATCTCGGTCATCAATTTCGAATTACCGTACGGGTTGATCGGCGATTTGCGCGCATTCTCGGCCACGGGAACGATCTCGGGGGTGCCATAGACTGCCGCTGTCGACGAAAAGATAAAATGCGGCACCCCGTTCCGCACTGCCGACTCGATGAGGCTGCGGCTGGCGACGACGTTGTTGCGGTAATAGTCGAGCGGCTTCGTCACCGATTCGGGGACCAGCAGCGAGCCGGCAAAGTGCATGATCGCGGTGACGCCTTGCTCGGCTACGATGCGGTCGATCAGGCCGCCGTCGCTAACGTCCCCGTGATAGAAAGGAACGCTGTCGGGGATCGCCCAACGGAAGCCCGTCGCCAGCGTGTCGACGACCACGACTGCGCGCCCGGCATCGCCCAATGCCAGCACCGCGTGGCTACCGATATATCCCGCCCCGCCGGTAACGAGGACTGCGCCTCGGTCAGCTCCGGCGGACAGCATTGTCGCAGGCGACGGCATTGGTTACTCCATGGTGTAAGGAATGCGACGATTCGGTTTTCGTCGCGTTGTTACGGCGGTGACAAGATTTGCACAGGGTAATCGTTCCATGATCGTCCGCCACCTTCTTCCTTTCGCTGCAACCGCGATCATCCTCGCTGTCACGGGGTGCGCGACGACCGGCGGCGCGTCGGTCGACGTAAGGCGCTTTCACCTTGGGGTCCCGGTGACGCGAGGGACGATCGCGCTCGTCCCGGCCAATAGCACCCAGTCGTTTAGCCTCGAATATCGTGCCTATGCCGATGCTGTCGCCACCGAGCTTCGTGCGCAGGGCTTCACCCCCGCGCCGGTCGATAGCAACCCGGCGTACATCGCAACCCTGACGATCACGCAGAACATTTCCGTCGGGCCACCGCGGCCTTCGCCGTTCACGATTGGGATTGGCGGAGGCGGCTTCACCGGCGGGCGTGGCGGCGGGGTCGGAATTGGTGGCGGCGTCGGCATTCCTGTTGGGCACGGCCGCCGCGATGCGGTCGAGATCGACGCGATTGGAATCACGATCAAGCGCGCAACCGATCAGACGCGGATTTGGGAGGGTAATGCCGAGGCCGCGATCGATAACCGCTCGCCGCAGTCGTCGCTTGCGCGCGCGGTTCCGATGATGGCGCGAATTTTGCTCGCGGGCTTTCCCGGACAGTCGGGCGTGACCCAGCACGTTCCCCTCCGCTAATGGCGATCGCAGTCAGCGCCGGTTTCGATGGCGGCAACATCGAGGTGATCCGTTGCGAGGGGCCAACCGCGATCGACCTCGCCATCCGCCGCGACGCCCACAGCGATTTCTATCAATGGTTCTTCTTTCGCCTGAGCGGCGCGCGCGGCGACGCGTGTCGCGTCCGGATCACAAACTGCGGTGGCTCGGCCTATCCCGGCGGGTGGCCCGGTTACCGCGCTGTCGTCTCGCACGACCGACAGAGCTGGACGCGAACTGACACGAGCTATGCCGACGGCGTTCTGACGATCGATGTGACGCCGACCGGCGACAGCGTCTGGCTCGCCTATTTCGCGCCATATACAATGGAACAACACCACGCTCTCGTCGCGCGGATCGGGCGCGCTCCCGGCGTGACGACACGGGTGCTCGGGGCGACGCTCGACGGGCAGGATATCGACTGTATCGAAGTTGGCGACGGGACGCTCAACGTCTGGCTGTACGCACGGCAACATCCTGGTGAAACGATGGCCGAATATTGGATGGAGGGTGCTCTCGACCGGTTGATCGACCCCGCCGATGCGGTTGCGACCACACTTCGAGCGAAGGCGCGCTTCCACATCATCCCCAACATGAATCCGGATGGGTCGCGGCGCGGCCATCTGCGGACCAATGCTGCTGGCGCCAATCTTAACCGCGAATGGGCCGGCCCGACGCTCGAACGATCACCCGAGGTGGTCCACGTGCTCGCCGCAATGGATGCGACCGGGGTCGATTTCGCGATGGACGTTCACGGAGACGAAGCGTTACCGCACAACTTCATCGCCGGGTTCGAGGGCATTCCGAACATCACCGAACGCCAACTGGCGCTACTCGGCGATTATAAGGCAATCCTGGCGCGCATCAGCCCCGACTTTCAGACGAAGGTCGGCTATCCGCCATCGGCCCCCGGTCGCGCGAACCTGACGATGAGCACCAACCAGGTCGCCAACCGCTTCGGCTGCCTCGCAACGACCCTCGAGATGCCATTCAAGGATGCGAACGAAAACCCCGATCCCGTGGCCGGCTGGTCGCCCGAACGCTCGCGCACCCTTGGCCGCGATTGCCTTGCCGCGCTGCTTGAGGTCGTCGACCGCCTGCGTTAGCGCGGGCCACCATGTGGGTTGCCCACGTTCCGTCTGACTCACCTGGATCTTTGACATGCCCACGCTCGTCCTCATCCGCCACGGCCAGTCGGCGTGGAATCTCGAAAACCGCTTCACCGGCTGGTGGGACGTGCCGCTGACCGAAAAAGGCGTTGCCGAGGCAACTGCGGCGGGCGACCTGTTGCGGTCACGCGGTTACGATTTCGACCGCGTCTTCACCAGCGTCCAGAGCCGCGCGATCAAGACCGCCAACCTGATGCTCGAGGCGATGGACCGGCTGTGGTTGCCGATGGTCAAGGACTGGCGGTTGAACGAGCGTCACTATGGCGGACTGACCGGACTCAATAAGGCCGAAACGGCTGCCGAGCACGGCGACGCGCAGGTTACGGTGTGGCGTCGGTCGTTCGATATTCCGCCGCCGCCGCTTGCGCCGGGATCTCCATTCGATCTGTCGGGCGATCGCCGCTACGCCGGAGTCGCAATCCCGGCGACCGAGAGCCTCAAGGATACGATCGCGCGCGTCCTGCCGTACTGGGACGCAGTGATTGCCCCCGCGCTGCAGGCGGGGGAGCGCGTCGTGGTCGCCGCGCACGGCAATTCGTTACGGGCGCTCGTCAAACATCTGTCGGGCATTAGCGATGCCGATATCGCGGCCCTCGAAATCCCCACCGGGCAGCCGATGGTGTATGAACTCGCCGACGACCTGACGGCGATCAACCGATTCTATTTGAGCGATGTTTGAGCCACTGAAAAACCTCGGAAGCGAAGCTCGGTCGCTCAGGTCATCCCCAGCGCATCGAGATATAGCTGGAGAATTGTCTCCATTTCCTGTCTTTCCTGGGCATCCTGCTTGCGTATTCTGATGACCTGCCGAACGATCTTCGGATCGTAACCCTGCATCTTCAGTTCGCCGAAGACATCCTTGATGTCTTCAGCCACGGCCTTCTTATCTTCCTCAAGCCGTTCGATTCGTTCGACATATTGCTTGAGTTCGGCGGATGATACATTCCCGGTGGGAAGGAAGTCGGACGTCGCTGCGGTTGCCATCTGATTCTCGCTCTATGATTGGCCACCCGCGCAAGTGTCGGATAGCTTGCA
>JBBRQR010000126.1:0-8256 GCA_038226115.1 Sphingomonadales bacterium
CGCCAAGCTTGCGGGCGGCGTCGCCGTGCTCAAGGTCGGCGGCTCGACCGAAGTCGAGGTCAAGGAGCGCAAGGACCGCGTCGACGACGCCCTCCACGCAACCCGCGCGGCCGTCGAAGAGGGCGTTGTCCCCGGCGGCGGCACGGCACTCCTCTACGCGACCAAGGCGCTCGAGGGCATGAAGGGTGCCAACGACGACCAGACGCGCGGCATCGACATCATCCGCAAGGCGCTGTTCGCGCCGGTTCGCCAGATCGCCCAGAATGCCGGGCATGACGGTGCGGTGATTTCGGGCAAGCTGCTCGACGGGGCCGATCAGAACATCGGCTTCAACGCGCAGACCGACACCTACGAGAACCTGATGACGAGCGGCGTGATCGACCCGACCAAGGTCGTGCGCACGGCGTTGCAGGACGCGGCATCGGTCGCGTCGCTGCTGATCACGACCGAGGCCGCGATCACCGACCAGCCTGCCGACGACAAGTCGGGCGGCATGGGCGGCGGAATGGGCGGCGGCGGCATGGGCGGCATGGGCGGAATGGACTTCTAGTCCACCGACCATTGACCAAAAGAAGGGGCCGCAGTGCGAACTGCGGCCCCTTTTTTTGTCCGGAGCAACCAGTGCCAGGACTTAGATTCGGTGAGGTCCTAAACTTTTACCGGGTCAACCGGGAGGTAGCGCGGTCGGTTGGGCGAGCGGAACCGCCGCGTCGCGCATTGCGGCATCAGTATCGGCAACCGCCTTATGCTCGGCGGCGGCAGTCGCGATAGCGGCTTCGTCGACAACTGGCGCGGACTTGCGCTCACACGCCGTGACGGCCAGCAGCACCGCAAAAATGACAGCCCGCTTCACTGCGGCGGCGGAGTTACCGCCGTCGGCGGGGTAGGATCGGCCTTGATTCCCGACTGCATCGTCCCACCGGGAGCCAGCGGCGCATCCGACACGTCTTCTTCGTCAGGTGGGGAGCCGTCGTAGATCTGCGATTGCCGCCGCTGGAGATATGCCGAACGGACGGTCGCATATTCGTCGAGGCTGCTGCTGAGGATGCCATCGGCCCCGGCGTCAATCAACGACGACCGCAGGTTGAGCGCCTTCAACCCGAAAGACTCGATCGTATTGACCGTCCGCCACCGCGTAATGCGGTTGCGAACATAGGGAACGGGGTCGGCAACGAACTCGACGCCGAGCCCGACACCGTCGCGAAGAGTCGATGGTCCGAAAAAAGGCAGCATTAGATACGGCCCCGATTTGATGCCCCAGACAGCGAAGGTCTGGCCGAAGTCTTCCTTCTGTTCGGGCAGGCCCCAGTCGGTCGCAACATCGACCAAGCCGGCAACGCCGAAGATCGTGTTGACGAGGAAGCGCGCCAGCGTCCGGCTCGCTGCCTTGGGTTTCGCCTGCAAGCCTGAGTTGATGAACGACAGCGGTTCGTCGAGATTGCTTAGGCCCCCGGCGATCCCGCGCCGCAATGCCGCCGGAGTTCCCGCACGATAGACCTTGGCTCCCGGTAGCAGCGCATAGCGGTCGAGCCCTTTGTTGAGCGCGTAAACTTTGCGGTTGAACCCTTCGTAGGGGTCGCGATACGCCGCAGCCATCCCGCCCGGATGCGTCGCACACCCACTCAGCGCGACAACGCAAGCGGCGACAACGATGCGCGCGGCGGCGGACGGACGCATAACAACTCCTCGACTTACGTCAGCAGGCGGGTGCCACAAAGACAGGGGCAGAACAAGCAGGCCAGCGCGTTGACGGGATATAAGGATAAGTTTATATGATGGACAATGACCAGCCCGCTTGTTGTTCTCAATGCGCTCGCCGACCCGACGCGATTGCGGATCGTCGCGCTTGTGCGGCGGCTCGAGCTCGCCGTCGGCGAACTGGCGCTGGTTCTCGGTCAAAGTCAGCCGCGCGTGTCGCGACACCTGAAAATTCTTGCGGACGCCGGTTTGATCGAGCGGGCCAAGGAAGGGGCGTGGGTGTTCGTCCGCCTGGCCGATGGCGCGCATGTCGCCCCCGCGCTGGCGTTGCTCGACGTCTGGGGCGACAGCGGGGACGCCGATCTCGCGCGTCTTGTCGGCGTCCGCGCTGAACGCGCGGCCTCGGCGTCCGCCTATTTTGCCACGCACGCGGCCGCGTGGGACGGGATTCGCTCGCTCCACATCGCGGAGGCCGAGGTCGAGGCGGCGATCGTCGATGTGCTCGGCGACGGCTCGCTCGGACGCCTGCTCGATATCGGCACCGGCACCGGGCGGATGATCGAATTGCTTGGCAACCGTGCGATTTCGGCGATCGGCGTCGACCGCAGCCCCGAAATGCTCCGCCTCGCTCGCGGCCGGATCGAGGCGGCGGGACTTGCGCGGGCGGAAGTCCGCCACGCTGACATGTACGCCCTGCCGCGCCCCGACGGCAGTGCCGACACTGTTGTATTGCATCAGGTCCTTCACTTCGCCGACGATCCGGGGGCTGTGGTCGCCGAGGCTGCGCGGGTGGCCGGCGACGGGCAGGTGCTGATCGTCGACTTCGCGCCGCACGACCATGAGGAATTTCGAACGCGCTACGCCCACGTCCGGCTGGGCTTCGACGACGGTCAGATCTCCGGGTGGATGCGCGCGGTCGGCTTCGACGTTGTCCGCCTACGGCATTTGTGCCCTAGCGATGCCTTTCCGCTCACGGTCAGCCTCTGGCTTGCCGAACGCCCGCGACGCGCTGAACGGCGCGCGGCATGACGCTGTCACTGCCGCAGATGGCGGAGGCGGCGCGCGCGCTCGGGGCTCCGCTCTACGCCGATCTACCGGGTGACATCGCGGTGTCGTTCGAGTTCTTCCCGCCCAAGACCGAGGCGATGGAGCGGACGCTGTGGGAATCGGTCGCAACACTGACTCCGCTCGCTCCCGCATTCGTGTCGGTCACGTACGGGGCAGGGGGGACGACGCGCGAGCGGACCCACGCCACCGTCGCCCGCATCGCGCGCGAGACGCCGCTCAAGCCCGCCGCGCATCTGACGTGTGTCGACGCCAGCCGCGGCGAGATCGACGACATCGCCCGCGCCTATTGGGATGCCGGGGTCCGCCACATCGTCGCGTTGCGCGGTGATCCGCCGCGCGCGGGGGAGCGCTTCGAAGCGCGCGCCGACGGCTATGCGAGTGCAGCCGATCTTGTCGCCGGTTTAAAGCGCGTCGCCGATTTCGAACTGTCGGTCAGCGCCTATCCCGAGCAGCATCCCGATGCGCGTTCCTCGACTGACGACATCGACAATTTGCGCCGCAAGATCGACGCCGGGGCGACGCGCGGCATCACCCAGTTCTTCTTCGAACCTGACACTTACTTCCGCTTCCGCGACGCTGCCGCCGCCGCCGGGGTAACTGCGCCGATCGTGCCGGGCATCCTGCCGGTGTCGAACTTTGCCATGCTCCGCAAGATGGCGGGTTCGTGCAACACCGCCGTCCCGGCGTGGCTCGCGCGACTGTTCGACGGGCTCGACGACAAGCCCGCGACGCGGCAGCTCGTTGCCGCGACGGTCGCCGCTGAACTGTGTCGCCGCCTGTATGCGGGCGGGGTACGCGATTTCCATTTCTACACGCTCAACCGGGCCGAGCTGAGCTATGCGATCTGCCACATGCTCGGGATGCGCCCGGCTGCGGCTGTCAACGAGCTTGCCGCATGACCCCCTCGCTCGCCGCCATCCGCCTTCGTGACCAAGCTGCGCAGCGCGTCCTTCTCACCGACGGTGCGTTCGGAACGATGATCCAGGCGTATAAGCTGACCGAGGCCGATTATCGCGGCGACCTCGTTCTGACCGACGATCAGAAGGGCAATAACGATTTGCTCGTGCTAACTCGCCCCGACGTCATCGATGCGATCACGCGGCAGTATCTCGACGCGGGCAGCGACATCGTCTCGACCAACACCTTCAACGCCAATACGATCAGTCAGGGCGATTACAACGCCGTCCACCTCGTCCGTGAGATGAACCTCGCCGCCGCCGGGATCGCGCGCCGCGCCGCCGACGACTATCAGGCTCGCGACGGGCGTCCACGCTTCGTCGCTGGCGCCATCGGCCCGACCAACAAGACGCTGTCGTTGTCGCCCGACGTCAACGATCCTGGTTTTCGCGCGGTCGGCTTCGACGAGGTCAAGGATGTTTACGCCGATCAGGCGGCGGCGCTGCTCGATGGCGGCTGCGACTTCATCCTGATCGAGACGATTTTCGACACGTTGAACGCCAAAGCGGCGATCGTCGCGGTAATGGAGCTCGCCGAAACAAGGGGTTGCGAGATCCCGCTGATGATCTCGATGACGATCACCGACATGAGCGGGCGCAACCTGTCGGGCCATTCGGTCGAGGCGTTCTGGTACACCGTCCGCCATGCGAGGCCGCTGACGATCGGCCTCAACTGCGCGTTCGGGGCCGACCTGCTGCGACCGCACGTTCAGGCGCTCAGCCCGCTCGCCGACACGCTTGTCATGGTCTATCCCAACGCCGGTCTGCCCAACGACCTCGGTGAGTATGACGAGCACCCGCACACCACCGGCGAATTCATCGGCGAATGGGTCGCGCAGGGGCTGGTCAACATCGTCGGCGGCTGCTGCGGCTCGACCCCCGATCACATCGCGGCGATGGGCGCGGCGGTTGCGGGCCAGCCGCCGCGCAGCGTACCCCACCCGCCGTCGTCGCTCCGCCTCGCCGGCCTCGACCCGATGATCATGAGTGAAGCCGCATAATGGCGACCGCGTTCAAGCTCGACGACGATACCCCTGCACCGTCGCGGGCAACCTTCGTCAATATCGGCGAGCGGACCAACGTCACCGGGTCGGCGGCGTTTAAGAAGCTCATCATGGGCGGCGACTATACCGCCGCCGTCGAAGTCGCGCGCAACCAGGTCGAAAACGGCGCACAGATCATCGACGTCAACATGGACGAGGGCCTGCTCGACGCCGAGATGGCGATGACGACCTTCCTCAAGCTGATCGCCGCCGAGCCTGACATCGCCCGCGTGCCGGTGATGATCGACAGTTCGAAGTGGAGCGTGATCGAGGCGGGGCTGCGTTGCGTGTCGGGCAAGCCGATCGTCAATTCGATCAGCATGAAGGAAGGCGAGGGGCCGTTCCTCGCCGCGGCGCGCAAATGCCGGATGTACGGCGCCGCCGCCGTCGTTATGGCGTTCGACGAACAGGGCCAGGCCGACACCGCCGCGCGCAAGGTCGAAATCTGCGGCCGCGCCTACGACCTGCTCGTCGCCGACGGCTTCCCCGCCGACGAGATCATCTTCGATCCCAACATCTTCGCTGTCGCGACAGGAATCGAGGAACACGACAATTACGGCGTCGACTTCATCGAGGCGTGCCGCGCGATCAAAGTCCGCTGCCCGCACGCACGCATCTCGGGCGGCGTGTCTAACATGAGCTTCAGCTTCCGCGGCAATGAACCCGTCCGCCGCGCGATGCACTCGGTGTTCCTGTACCACGCGATCGCCGCCGGTCTCGACATGGGCATCGTTAACGCGGGACAGTTGGACGTCTATGACACGATCGACCCCGAACTCCGCGACGCGTGCGAGGACGTCATCCTTAACCGCGCGCCGCGCACCAACGTCACCAACACCGAACGACTTGTCGACATGGCCGATAGGTTCAAGGGCGGGGTGCAAGCCGAAAAAGCAACCGAGGAATGGCGTGGCTGGGCGGTCGACAAGCGTCTCGAACACGCTCTTGTCAAAGGCTTGGACGCTTACGTTGTCGACGATACTGAAGAAGCCCGCCTGATCGCGACGCGCCCGATCGATGTCATCGAAGGCCCGCTGATGGCGGGCATGAACGTCGTCGGCGACCTGTTTGGGGCAGGAAAAATGTTTCTGCCGCAGGTCGTCAAGTCGGCGCGGGTGATGAAGAAGGCCGTCGCGCACCTTCTGCCGTACATCGAGGCAGAGAAGTCCGAAGGCGCGTCGTCGAAAGGCCGGATCGTCATGGCGACGGTCAAGGGCGACGTTCACGACATCGGCAAGAACATCGTCGGCGTCGTCCTCCAGTGCAATAATTTCGAGGTGATCGACCTCGGCGTCATGGTCCCGTGGTCGACGATCTTGAAGGCCGCGAACGACCACCAGGCCGACATGATCGGGCTGAGTGGCCTCATCACGCCGTCGCTCGACGAGATGGTCACCGTCGCCGCGGAAATGCAGCGCGCGGGAATGACGATGCCGCTGCTGATCGGCGGCGCGACGACCAGCCGCGTCCACACCGCGCTTCGCATCGCCCCCGCCTACACCGGCCCGACGATCCACGTTCTCGACGCCAGCCGCGCGGTCGGCGTCGCCGGGGCGATGGTCAGCGAGACGATCAAGGACGAACTCGTCGAGCGCACGGCGGCCGAATATGAGGCGATCCGCATCGCGCGGGCGAACAAGGGCGACAGCAAGCTCGTGCCGCTCGCTGTCGCACGCGCGAACGCCTTCCGTCCCGACTTCGCCGCCCACCCGCCGGTGCCCCCGCGCGACCGCCGCGTCGTCCTGACCGACTATCCGCTCGACAAGCTCATCCCGTACATCGATTGGGTCCCGTTCTTCCGTGCGTGGGAGCTCGCGGGCAACTACCCGGCGATCCTGACCGACGAGGTCGTCGGCGAGGCCGCCACCGCGCTGTTCGCCGACGCGCAGGCGATGCTCAAGTCGATCGTCGCCGAGAAATGGCTGACCGCGAACGGCGTCGCCGCCTTCTGGCCCGCGCGGCGTGCCAGCGGGGCAAGCGACAGCCCCGACGATGTCTTGCTCTACACCGACGAGACCCGGTCGGAAGTCTTGCGCCGCGTTCCCTTCCTCCGCCAGCAGGTCGCCAAGCGTGAGGGCCGCCCCAACTCATGCCTCGCTGATTTCGTCTGCGAAGGCGAAGACTGGCTCGGCGGCTTCGCGGTAACAGCAGGGCAGGGGATCGAGCCGCACCTCGCGCGCTTCAAGGCGGCGCACGACGACTATAACGACATATTGTTGAAAGCGCTTGCCGACCGCCTCGCCGAGGCATTCGCCGAGCATCTCCACGAGCGCGTCCGCCGCGAATTCTGGGGTTACGCCCCGCTCGAACAGCTCAGCCCCGACGACCTCGTCCGCGAAAATTACGCCGGCATCCGCCCCGCCCCCGGCTATCCCGCCTGCCCCGACCACAGCGTCAAACCCGACCTGTTCGAGTTGCTAGGAGCCACCGACGCGACCGGCCTGACGCTAACCGAAAGCTTCGCGATGCTGCCGACGGCGGCGGTCAGCGGCTATTACTTCGCCCACCCGCAGGCGAGTTATTTCGGTGTGGCACGGATAGGGAAGGACCAGGTTGCCGATTACGCGAAGAGGCGCGGGGTTGGGGTCGAGCAGGCGGAGGCTTGGTTGCGCCCGAATTTGGATGGGTAAGCGACCGCTCAGAGAGCCGCAATAAACGCTGTCCTACAGATAGGTAAAAAGCTATCGTGTTTCCGCGTCATACTTGGATGGCGTGTGCTCTTTGGCATCAGTGCATTATTGGGACATGGATTCACGGTAGCGCCCCGTCACCGACGCAGGCTTTCGACGCCGAGTTCGCGCCACAGCCAAGTGAAGTCGTAGGTAGCCATTGGATCGGTTGGGTCGGCTACTCGTCCGCTCATGTTTTCGAGGTGCTTGAGCCATGCGGCAAGCCGATCGCGCCCGGCCTTCGTGCGGGCAGCGGCGCGAGGGCTGACGCCGCCGAGCATCGGCACCGGTTCATCGAGCAGTGCGCGATACTGGCGATCGAGCATACTATGAACAACGGGTGTGGCGATCTCGGGCGCGATGGCTGGCTCCGGCTCGCGGGGGGATTTCGCGGCGAGCGGCCAGCGCTTGCTCGACCGTCTCGATTTCCGCGAGCGGCGAACCAACCAGGTCGCCAAGGACGCCGGCAATCAGCGCACGGCCGCGGACCGCTCGTTCGGCCGACGTGACTCCGAGTATGAGGGCGCGACCTTTCAGTTCGATGGTTCCGAGTACGGGGGTGCCATCAGGCATCATGACGCCCGACGTACCGCGGCCGGTTACCTTGCCGCCACTAGCCGACTTCGACCCCAGCCAGTTCCAGAACTGCGCGTTCTCCCGTTGCAGCACCGGGACAGCGTCGAGCCGTTCGCCAACCAGCGCCTGCGTTGTGCCGCGAGCGAACGGGAAGCGTACACGGTGGAACACGACTTCCTCGCCGTCGTGATTGTGGAGCACCGGCACCGCCGGACCGAGCGCTCGCGGGATCGTATCGAACAGCCA
>JBBRQR010000127.1:0-8194 GCA_038226115.1 Sphingomonadales bacterium
ACAAACTGGCGGTGGCGCTCGGGCGTTTTGAACCAGTCATTGTCGACTTGTTCGAGCCCGGTCGTCAGCGCAAAGGCGTCGGCCCCGACCCCGGCAAGCATGACGTGCGGCGTCTGCGTCATCACCGAGCGGGCGAGGTCGACGGGGTGCCGGGTGCGGGTGACCCGCGCCACCGCTCCGGCGCGGCGGGTGGTGCCATCCATGATAGCGGCGTCGAGCTCGACCGTGCCGTCGGCGGTAAACACGGCGCCGCGCGCGGCGTTGAATTCAGGGGCGTCCTCAAGAGCGGCGATGGCGGCGGCAACGGCGTCGAGCGCGGTGCCGCCGTCGCGCAGGACGGCCGCCCCGGCATCGAGTGCCGCGTGGAGTGCTGCGCGCGCCGCCGCCTGTGCCGCTGGCGTCAGCGTCGTGCGCGACATCCCGCCCGCTCCCGCGTGAATGGCAAGCGACCAGGTGGCGGAAGCGACGATAGGGGTGGTGGGCATAATGCGGTGGTAGCCGCTGCGTTCGCCAGCGGCAATCGCGGCTGTCCTACAGGGCGGCAAATGTGGTACGACTCGATCGTGGATTTAAGGAGCCGACGTAATTGCTCTCTTATTGTCGTGTCGGTCGGAATTTATTGCGATCGTGCGGCAGAAACGAGAATAGAAATTTCGTCGTCGTCGTGAACTTTGTGTGAACTTAGCGTATCTGGTTAATTTTCGTGCAGCGCTTGCGGCATTGACCGCGACCGGCGTCCGCGACTATATCGCGCCTCCCGCAGCGGCGGGTCGGGCCCGGCGGGGTAGCTCAGTTGGTTAGAGCACGGGAATCATAATCCTGGGGTCGGGGGTTCAAGTCCCTCTCCCGCTACCGCCCGAACCAGCCCGGAGGGTCAAGTGGCCGTCGCCGACATCGCCCCCATCCCGCTCGGCCTCGTCGAAACCGATCTCGCCGCCGCGGCCGCCGCCTTTGGCGACGCCTTCGGTCGGACCGGCTTCGCAATCGTTGCCGACCATGGAGTCCCCGACGCCGTCATCGGCCGGGCGCTGACGGCGACCAAGGCATTGTTCATGCTGCCCGATTCGATCAAGGCGCGCTATGTCGTGGCCGGTGGCGGAGGACAGCGCGGACTGACCCCCTTCGGCATCGAGACTGCGAAGGGGGCCGCGCTGTCGGACCTCAAAGAGTTCTGGCACATTGGGCGCGACCTTCCGCCCGGCCACCCGCTGAGGCAGGCGATGCCCGACAACCTGTGGCCCGACGTTGCTGACTTCCGTCCGGCGGTAACCGCGCTCTACGCCGCGCTCGACGCCGCCGGTTCCCGTGTCCTCCGCGCCATCGCTCGCCACCTCGAATTGGCGGACGACTATTTTGTCGATCCGACCCGCGATGGTAACTCGATCCTGCGGCTGCTCCATTATCCGCCGGTCAGCGGCACTCCCGCCGCCGTCAGGGCGGGAGCGCATGAAGACATCAACGTTATCACCTTGTTACTCGGCGCGGAGGAGCCAGGGCTGCAGTTGCTCGGTCGCGACGGCGAATGGCGTGACGTCGATGCGCCGCCGGGGACGCTGGTCTGCAATATCGGCGACATGCTCGCGCGGCTGACCGGCGGGCGGCTGCCCTCAACCTCGCATCGGGTGGTCAATCCATCGCCCGAGCGGGCACGCGTGGCGCGTTATTCGACGCCGTTCTTCCTGCACTTCCGCCCGGACTTCGTCATCGCTCCCTTGGCGGGCGGTTCTGAGACCACCATGCCACCGATCACGGCGGACGCGTTCCTGCGCCAACGCCTCGGCGAGATCGGTCTCGCTTAGGACCGCGCCGAGGCCGCGACTTCTACCCCGGTCAGCCCGTAAGCGACGACGCCCCCGAGCAGCAGCCCGGCCACGATCCCACAGACCCAGACGATATTGGAACGAGCCAGGCGAGGGCCAACGCGGTTGGGCAAAACGATCTCCCGACGGCCAGATCGGCCGGTCGATATTGGCCTAGCAAATGTCGTGCCAACCATGGGCTGCCGTATAAGTCGCTGAATCTTCTAATGCCGCGAAAGCGTCTGATTAACCATGTGTAAGGCAGGCCGACACTTTAGGGTAGCTGGCGAAAAGGAAGGTCAGACCGTCAGGCGGCGCGTTGAGGCCGAGTGCCAGCCGATTGCGGGCCAAAAGCGCGGCAGCGAGGTCGGCTGGGGTCCACCGGCCCTCGCCGACCAGGCGAAGGCAACCGACCATCGACCGAACCTGATGATGCAGAAACGACCGTGCCGCCGCCTCGATCGTGATCGTTATGCCGTTGCTCGTGACGTCCAGCCTGTCGAGCGTCTTGACCGGGCTGCGTGCCTGACAGCGCACCGAGCGGAAGGTCGTGAAATCATGGCGTCCAACCAGAAGCTGCGCGGCTTCCGCCATCGCGGTCGGGTCGAGGGCAACGCCGACTTGCCATGCCCGGCCCCGGTCGAGAACGAGTGGCGCGCGGCGGTTGATGATCCGATAGCGATAAGTGCGGCCGATACAGTCGAACCGGGCATGGAAGTCGGGAGCCGCCTGGGCGCACGCGACGATCGCGACCGGGGCCGGGCGAAGATGGGCGTTGATCGCTTCCATCAGGCGAAAGGCGGTGAGTGGCCGGGCGATATCGACATGGGCCACCTGACCGGTGGCATGAACGCCCGCGTCGGTGCGACCGCAGCCGGTAACGACGGCCGTTTCGCCGGTGACAGCAACGATGGCGGCCTCGATCGCACCCTGAACACTCGGTCCGTGGTTCTGGCGCTGCCAGCCCATGAACGGAGCGCCGTCATATTCCACTGTCAGGCGGAAGCGGGTCAGAGCACGGTCCCCACCGCAATTGGCCAGCCGTTGAGCAGCGCCGCTGTCGTCATTACCGGTTTGCCCGCGCGTTGGACGAGGGTCGGGCGGATCGCGTCGTCGCCGCAGGCGATCGTCAGCATCGTGTCGAGGACCGTGCCGGGCGAACCGCTGCCCTCGACGACGTCGGCGGCAAGCAGCTTGAGGCGCTCGCCGCCGACTTCGACAAAGGCTCCGGGGGCGGGGTTGAAGGCGCGGATCGCCCGTTCGATCGCCCCTGCCGAAAGCGCGAAGTCGAGCCGCGCCTCGGCCTTGTCGATCTTGGCGGCATAGGTCACGCCGTCGTCGGGTTGCGCGACCGGGGGGAAGTCATCGCGCCGCGCGAGCACCTCGACCACCAGCCGCGCGCCCATCGTGGCTAGCTCACTCGTCAACGCGCCCGCCGTCTTGCCGTCGGTCGGTGTTGCCTCGGCGAGTAACATCGGCCCGGTATCCAGCCCGCGTTCCATGCCCATGATCGTCACCCCGGTAGTGGCATCCCCGGAGAGGATCGCACGCTGGATTGGCGCGGCGCCCCGCCACCGCGGCAGGAGCGAGGCGTGGATGTTGAGGCATCCCCCGCGCGGCGCGTCGAGGATCGCAACCGGCAGGATCAGGCCGTAGGCGGCGACGATGGCCACATCGACATCGAGGTCGGCAAAGGCTTTCCGGTCGGCCTCGTCCCTGAAGTTGATTGGCGTCCGCACGGCCAGGCAAAGCGCCTCGGCGCGAACGTGGACTGCCGACCGGGTCAGCGCCTTGCCGCGCGCCGCCGGGCGGGGCGGCTGGGTGTAGACGGCGGCGACATCGTGTCCGGCGGCGACCAGTGCATCGAGCGCCGCGACGGCGAAGGCGGGGGTTCCCATGAAGGCGAGGCGCATCGCGCTGAGCTAGGCGTTGGAGCGCGGAGGTGCAATCGGCACTAGTCCCCACGCCGGGGCGTAGCCGGGTGTAGAGGCAAGCTCGGCGGCGATCGCCGGGGTGATGCTCAGGGTGAAGCGGGCAACGGTGAAGCGTCCGGCTCGGCCCGCCGTCAGCGGGCGGTCGCACGCGAAGCACCCTGCTGCCGCCGCGCCGGTCGATCGGGCAACGCGGATCCTGCCGCGCAACGGGTCGGCGGGCAGGGCAGCGACGACGGCGGCGAGGATGGCCGGGGCGGTTCCCAATTGCGCCAGCGGCACCGCACACCGTGACTCCCCTGCCACGATCTCGACGCCCATTACGATTCGCGCCAGCGCGCGACAGCCTGCGCCCCAACAACTGGCGATGCCGCCGGCCACCGTGGCTTCGGCGCTTGTCCCCGCCGGGAAGCCGAAGCGCAGGCGGCGGTCGAACACGGCGGTAAGGAAGTCGGCGGCGGGAAGGCCGAGAACGGTCAGCCCGCCCGTCAGCGATCCCCGCACTCGCACTGCCGGCACCTCGGCGTCGGCGGTGACCGCCCCCCGGGACAGCCACAGGCCGCGCACCCCGCTCTCGGCGTAACGCGCCTGCCGCGCGCTCGTGAGCGCGTCGGTTTGCGGTGACCATTGGACTTCGACCGCGATGCGATGACGGCCCCGTGTCGCTAGCACATCGGCGCGCCACGGCTCGCCTGCCGGGGTCGCGCCGCTGACCTCGGCTTCCGCCGTCCACCCGGCGGCGCGGGCGGCGGCGATCGCGAGCGCCTTCAAATGGAGGTGCTCCGGCCCCTCGTCCCCCGACCCGCACCCGCCCAGCGCAAGGTGGGCGAAGAAGCGCGTCCCCAGCCGCGACGTCTTCAGCACCAGCGGGGCGCCGCAGCACAGCGTCCGCAGGTGCCGTACATGGCGGTTCGTCGCGGTCAACGCGGTCCACTCGAGCGTCGTCAACAGCGAGGCGTCGAGGCTCCGGTCGGCGTCGTCGAGGCAGCGCAGCGGCATTCGTCCCCTTGAGCCCAACCGTCACGCGGGCCATAGCCTGTACCATGTCTTCTCCCGAAATCGACGCGCTGACGGCCGCGCTTGCCCGCCTCCCCGGCCTCGGGCCCCGGTCGGCGCGGCGGGCGGTGCTCCATTTGCTCAAGCGGCGCGAGACGGCGCTGACCCCGCTGATTGCTGCGCTGCAAGCGGTCGCCGCGCGGCTGGCAACGTGCGAGGTGTGTGGCAACGTCGACACCGCCAATCCGTGCCAGGTCTGCACCGATCCGCGCCGCGACCCGAGCGCGCTGTGTGTCGTCGAGGAAGTCGCCGACCTATGGGCGCTCGACCGCGCGCGGCTGTTCGCGGGGCGATATCATGTGCTCGGCGGGCGGCTGTCGGCGCTCGACGGGGTCGGGCCGGGCGACCTCAGCATCGACGCGCTCGTTGCCCGCGTCGGCGTCGGCGGGATTGGGGAGGTCGTCCTTGCGATGAATGTGACGCTCGAGGGGCAGACAACGATGCACTATCTCGCCGATCGCCTTGCAGACCTGCCGGTCCGCGTCACCCAGCTCGCGCATGGGATGCCGGTGGGAGGCGAGCTCGACTATCTCGACGAGGGGACGCTGGCGCAGGCGTTGCGGGCGAGACGCCCGGTCAGCTAACGCTTGCGAGAAGGCCAGTGGCCGAGCCACTTTCTTGACCGATTGGGGTTGAAATCCTATCTCCGCGCCATGACCATTTTGCCGATCATCGAAGCCCCCGACGCTCGGCTGCGCGTCGTGTCCGAACCTGTTGCCGCCGTCGACGACGCGTTGCGCGCGCTGATGGATGACATGCTCGCGACCATGTACGACGCGCCGGGCATCGGGCTGGCGGCCATCCAGGTCGGAGTGGCGAAGCGGGTGCTGGTCATCGACCTTCAGCGGCGCGCCGAGCCGGTCGAGGAGGGGGCGGAGCCGGTCGAGATCCGCGAGCCGCGCTACTTCGTCAACCCTGAGGTCGTGTGGGAATCGGACGAGATCGGAGTCTACAACGAAGGCTGCCTATCGGTGCCGGAGCTGTACGGCGACGTCGTGCGGCCACAGCGTATTCGTGCCAAGTGGCTCGATTATAACGGCAATTCTTGCGAGGAAGAGCTCGACGGGCTGATGGCGACGTGCCTGCAGCACGAGATGGACCATCTCGAAGGTGTCCTGTTCTTCGACCATCTGTCGAAGCTCAAGCGCGACATGATCGTCAAGAAACTGACCAAGGCGAAGCGCGGCAAGATCGCCGCCTGAGGGTGGGGTACGCGTGGAAGGTCACATAAGTTCACGGTCCAACAGTGAATTCGGTGCGCCACCTGACGATCGCGGTGACGGCGGAAAGTTACACAAGCTCACACACCGACCCGGTTTTTGCCGTAAAATGCGGTGTGGTCGACGTTGGGGGTCGACGCACGCACGCTGATCGTGGCGGAAGCGCGCGACGAGATTGTGACGGCGAAGTTCACACGAAGTTCACGGTGACGACAGGAATTCGATTCTCCGCTTTCCGGTGAAAGCTCTCGAAGCTCACACGAGTGAAAGCGCTTTTGGGGTGCAGCGCGTATGAAAGAATTAGGCGCGGCGGGCCGCGCGGAATCGGGCTAACAATGAGAAAGCGCGAAAAACTGTCGCCCAGTGGCGACTCGCAGACCGCAGGATATGCCGAAGGGTTGGGCGTAGGAAAATGGTTTCTACGACGATTGGCCAGCGCCGCCTCCGCCGACTATTCAACCACAGCTTGGCCCGGACCGCGTGCCCGAGTTTGCCACGCCTCGATGGCGAGAAATAGCAGCATCAGTGCCGTCGCACCGACCATAATCTTCAGTGTCGATGCCGTCGCATACTCGGCGAGCTTGCCGAGAACGATCAGGCCCCATGCGCTGGTGAACAAAGCGCTACGCGCCAATGGCGTGATGGTGAACCGCCACACGGCGAAGAGCGCAGCAAGCATTGCGCCGATACCGACTGCCATAATTACGTTGGAGATTGTTGAGCCCATCGCCGCACCCCTTGTCGCGGCGTGACACTATGCGGCAAGTCGGGAGGTGTCAAAAGGTCGGCGCGTCGCGGCAAAGCCGCGCCGATCGTTGGACGGGTTCGGCGGGTTTGACCCGCCGCCCCGCCGTCCGTGCGCGATGCGCGTCGCGGCCAAGCCGAAATTCGCTGAAGGGCAAATTTCGGCTTGGTCGTCGCCGCATCAGCGCTTGGAGAACTGGAAGCTCTTGCGCGCCTTGGCCTTGCCGTACTTCTTCCGCTCGACGACGCGGGGGTCGCGGGTGAGGAAGCCGGCATGCTTGACGACCGAGCGAAGGGCGGGTTCAAAGCGGGTTAGCGCCTGCGAAATGCCGTGCTTGACCGCGCCGGCCTGCCCCGACAGGCCGCCGCCCTTGACGGTGGCGTGGACGTCATACTGGTCGCGGCGCTCGGCGACGTCGAACGGCTGGTTGATGACGAGGCGCAGCGTCGGACGCGCGAAATAGATCGTCTGATCGCGTCCGTTGATGACGATCTTGCCCGAACCCGGCTTGATCCAGACGCGCGCAATCGCATTCTTGCGCTTGCCAGTGGCATAGGCGCGGCCCTGGGCGTCGATGATCTGCTCGCGCAGCGGCGCAGCGGAAACGCCGTCATTATGGGCGGCGGCGGCAGCGGTCGCGCCGTCGTGGACCTGAAGGTTGCCGAGGTCGGCGAGCGACTGGCGGTTGTCGTCGATCATGCTTCACCCGTGGTGCTGGTGTTGTCGGCGGCGGCGGTCGTCGAACCCGTCCGACCGATGGTGTTCTTCAAATTCATGCCCGCGACGTCGAGGATCTCGGGCGACTGGGCGACGTGCGGATGGTCGGTGCCCTTGAAGATGCGGAGGTTACGCATCTGCTGGCGACCGAGCGGGCCGCGCGGGACCATCCGCTCGACGGCCTTTTCGAGGACGCGCTCGGGGAAACGTCCACCGAGGATCTTGTCGGCGGTGATTTCCTTGATGCCGCCGATATAGCCGGTGTGGCGGTAATAGATTTTCTTCTTCGCCTTGTTGCCGGTGAAGCGGACCTTCTCGGCGTTGATGACGATGATATTGTCGCCGCAATCGACGTGCGGGGTGAAGCTCGCCTTGTGCTTGCCGCGCAGGCGGTTAGCGATCAGCGAGGCAAGGCGACCGACGACGAGACCGTCGGCGTCGATCAACAGCCACTTCTTGGTTACGTCGGCGGGCTTGACCGACTCTGTCATGCGCGAAAGCATTGGCGTGTCCGATTTCAGGTTGAACCGCGCCTATCGACGATCGGGCTGCGCAACGCAAGCAAAATGGGCACTTTGGCCGGTGGTATTATGATACCTCAAGCTCCGCATGGGCCTGGAGATGCCCGAGCAACGTGACTTCGAGCGCGCGTTCGTGGGTCGCCGCGAGGACGACACCGGGGGCGAAACCGGCGCGGCGCGCTTCCTCCCACCGCGCTGCACACAG
>JBBRQR010000128.1:0-8185 GCA_038226115.1 Sphingomonadales bacterium
CCATGGACTATACCGACGCCGAGCGGATCGTCACCGCGACCGGGCACGTCGCGATCAATCGTGACCGCTATGCGCTGACCGCCGATACCGTCATCTACAACCGGACCAGCGGTCAGGTCGAAGCGCGCGGCAACGTCACAACGACCGATCCCGAAGGCAACAAGGCTTACGGCGACCGGATCATGTTGACCGACGCGCTAAAGGACGGCGCGATCGACAATATCCTGCTCGTTCTCGCCGACGGCGGGCGGCTGGCTGCAGAGTCGGCGATCCGCGTCAACGGGGTCAGCACACTCAACCGCGCAATATATTCACCATGCGCCGTCGAGGGGCGCGACGGCTGCCCCAAGCAACCGGTCTGGGCGATCAAGGCGGTGCGCATCACCCACGACCCTGCGCGGCATCGCATTTCGTACCGCGACGCCCGGGTCGAAATCTTGGGTGTGCCGATCGTTTTCCTGCCCGCATTTTCGCACCCCGATGGCACGTCGGGCCACGCTTCGGGTTTTCTCGTCCCCGAGGTTGAAATTCGCACCTCGCTCGGCCTTGGTGTCGGGATTCCCTATCACCTCGATCTCGGCTCCGATCGCGATGTGACGATCAAACCGTGGCTCTACACCGAGGTTAAGCCGGCGCTCGATATCCGCGCGCGCCAGCTGTTCAAGGCCGGGCCGGTCCAACTGCACGCCTATGTGACCTATGGCGAGGTCGTCGACTTTGCCCCCAACGGGATTCGCACAATCAATCGTGGCCAGCGCCCGCGCGGGTACTTCGAGGTAAACGGCCAGCTTCAGCACAATAGCGAGTGGCGATCGACCTTCATTTCACGGTTGAGCAGCGACGACACGTTCGACCGGCGCTATGGCCTCGACTACGACGACACACTTCGCAGCACCTACAATCTCGAACGCTTCCGCACCAATTCGTACCTGTCGATTGCCGGCTGGGGGTTCCAGAATCTGCGCGCGAACAAGGGCCGTGACAGTACCCCCATCGTTCTGCCGCTGATCGATTATGATTGGCGGCCTGCAACAAAGATTTTGGGTGGGCGGCTCGACCTTGTCGCCAACAGCATGAGCCTGATCCGCATCAAGGGTCAGGACGTTCAGCGTGCCACGCTGCAAGGACAATGGGAGCGAAGCTGGCTGACCGGCCTCGGCCAGCGCGTCACTGGGACGGTGCTGCTCCGCGGCGATCTGTACAATACGACGAACCGCCTTGGCGCCACGTTGCCGAGTTATCGCGGCAACGAGGGATTTCAGACGCGCGGCATCGCGCTTGCCGCCGTCGACGCCGAATGGCCGTTCAGCGGCCCGGCGTTCGGCGGGACGCAGACGATTACCCCACGCGTCCAAATCGTCGCCGCGCCGCTCAACCTCAATCGCGGCGTACCAAACGAAGACGCACGGTCGAACGAACTTGAGGACACCAACCTGTTCGCGCTCAACCGCTACAGCGGTTACGATCGCTTCGAGAGCGGAACGCGCCTGAACTATGGCCTGGAATATGGTCTGACCCGCGCCCACTTCCGCTTCTCGAGCGAGATCGGCGCGAGCATCCGCCTCGACGGCGTCGGCACCGGGCGTTTCCTCGCGGGGACCGGCTTGTCGGGTCAGTTCTCGGACATCGTCGGGCGCAATACGCTACAATACGGGAGCCTGTTCTCGATTACGCAGCGTTTTCGCATCGACAGCCGCAACGGCAACCTCCGCCGCAACGAAATCGACGTGGCCGCAGGCACAAGTCAAACGTATCTGACGCTCGGCTACGCCTTTCTCAATCGCAATATCGTGCTTGAAGACCTGCGCGACTTTCAGGAGGTCCGTGCGGGTGCTCGCGTCGCGCTGTCGCGTTTCTGGTCGGCTTACGGGTCGGTCATTATCGACCTGACGACGAAAGCGCAGGAGCGGACGACGACCGCGAACGGCTATCAACCGATCCGCCATCGCATCGGTGTCCAGTATGAGGATTCGTGCTTCCGCCTCGGCGCCACATGGCGCCGCGACTATACCTCCGACCGCGACTTCCGCGCCGGCGACAGCTATATCTTCACCATCGCCTTCAAGAATCTCGGTCGTTAATCGCCGGTTCGGTGTTGGTGTGAAATGAAACCTCAATGCGCCCTACCTTTGCGGAACCGGCGTGGCATGTATAAACGAATGCTGAATAGGACCGAAGGCAGTAAAGCCTTCAGGAGAAATCGATGAGAGTGCGGACAACGCTGGCGATCGCGCTCGCCGGAGTGTGGCTGGCAACACCGTTGACGGCGCAGAATGTGCCACCGGCAGACAACTCGCCCGACACGGCGTTCGTCTTGCCCGACGCGGCTGCCCTTGCCGATTTCAACCCCAACCTTCGTAAGGCAACGGCGATCGTCAACGGTGCCGTCATCACCGACACCGACGTCGAGCAGCGGCTCAACCTCGTCGTCGCGGCAAATGGCGGCAAGATCGATGCCGAGGAAAAGGTCCGCTTGCGACTACAGGTGCTCCGCAACCTTATCGACGAGAAACTCGAAATTCAGGAAGCGGCGAGCAAGGACATCAAGCTCAGCGAAAGCGAGGTTGACAGCGCGTACAACCGCGTTGCGGCGAACTTCAAGAATACGAACGGCACTTTTGTCGACTTCCTGCGCGAGGCGGGGTCGTCACCGCAATCGATCCGCGGTCAGATCCGCGGCGAACTGGCGTGGTCGAAACTGCTTCGCCGAACGGTCGAACCGCAGGTCAACGTCGGCGATGACGAGGTCAAGGCGGTGATCGCCAAATTGACCGCCGCCAAGGGCAAGGACGAATTCCACGTCGGTGAGATTTTCCTGTCGGCGACCCCCGAGACCGAGGCGCGGGTCATCACCGACGCCAATCGCATCGTCGGTCAAATCCGCGGCGGTGCGTCGTTCGTTGCCTATGCCCGACAGTTTTCCGAAGCATCGACCGCCGGGCTCGGCGGCGACCTCGGCTGGATCCGCGCCGAACAGTTGAATGACGCCGTCGCGCCGACCGTCATCAAGCTGACACCTGGCGATCCCGTCGCGGGGGTCAGCGATCCGATCCGCGTGCCGCAGGGTGTCGCGATCATGGCGCTGATTGCCAAGCGCCAAGTCCTGTCGGGCAATCCCGACGATGCGGTCCTCAGCCTCAAGCAGCTCTCGCTCCCATTGCGCCCCGGCATCACTCAGGCGGAGGGCGAGGCGGTTGTCGTCAAGTTCAAGGCGGCGACGCAGTCGATGGGCGGCTGCGGGCGCGCCGAAGCGGTGGCGAAGGATCTCGGCGCCGAGATCGCGGTCAATGATGCGATCGCGATTAAGGACCTGCCGGCGGCACTCCAGAACCTGATGAAGCAGCTTTCGATCGGTCAGGCGACCCCGCCGTTCGGCTCGGCCAATGATGGCTTGCGCGTTCTCGTCCTGTGCGGCCGCGACGATCGTTCGGTAAAGGTGGCCGAGCCGAGTTTCGACGCGGTCTACAGCCAGATGAATGAGGAGCGCGTCAACATGCGTGCGCGCCGCTACCTGCGCGACCTGCGGCGCGACGCGATCGTCGACTATCGTTAGGCCAGGGTCGATGGCGCTCCCCATCGCGCCACTGGCGGTCGCGCTCGGCGATCCGGCGGGCATCGGCCCGGAAGTCGTCGCGGCGGCGTGGGCCGCACGGTCATCGCGCAACGTGCCGCCGTTCTTCGCTATCGGCGATCTCCGCGCGGTCAAGGCGGTGTGGGACGGCCCGATCGTCGTCCTCGGCGCGCCGGGCGACGCAGCAGCGATGTTTCCCCACGCGCTGCCCCTCGTCCAAGTCGACGACCCCGGCGAGATCGTCCCTGGTGCCCCCAACCTACCCGGCGCTCGGTGTGCGCTTGACAGCCTCGAGATCGCCGTCGGCCTCGCTCGCGCCGGGACCGCCGCTGGCGTCGTCACCGGCCCGGTGTCGAAGGCGCAGCTGTATGCGATCGGCTTCAATTACCCCGGTCAGACCGAGTTTATCGCCGAACGCTGCGGGATGGCCGCGAGTAACGTCGCGATGATGCTCGCCGGGCCGACACTGCGGACGGTGCCGGTCACGATCCACACCCCGCTGGCACAGGTGGCGACGGTGCTGACGACAGAGTTGATTGTTGCCCGCTGTCGCGTCGTTCAGCGCGGGTTGCAGCGCGATTTCGGGATCGACTCCCCTCGCCTCGCGGTCGCCGGGCTCAACCCGCATGCCGGTGAGAGTGGCACCCTCGGGCGGCAGGAAATCGACATCATCGCCCCCGCGATCGAGATCCTGCGCGCCGAAGGCATCGACGCCGTCGGCCCGTTGTCGCCCGATGCGATGTTCCACCCCCGCGCCCGCGCTAACTACGACGCGGCGATCTGCATGTATCACGACCAGGCGCTGATCCCGCTCAAGACGATCCACTTCGACGACGGCGTCAACATAACCCTCGGCTTGCCGATCGTGCGGACCTCGCCCGATCACGGCACGGCGTTCGACCTCGCCGGGCGCGGCCTCGCGTCACCCGAAGCGATGATCGCCGCGATCTGCCTCGCCGGGGCGGCGGCAGAACGACGGCGCGGATGACCCTCCCGGCCGCGCTCGACGCATTGCCGCCGCTGCGCGAGGTCATCGCCCGCCACGGCCTCGCGGCGAAAAAGAGCCTCGGCCAGAACTTTCTCCTCGACGGCAACCTCCTCGACCGGATCGCCCGCGTCCCCGGTCGACTGGCGGGAGCGGAAGTCTATGAAGTCGGGCCCGGTCCCGGCGGGTTGACGCGTGCGCTGCTCCGCGCCGGAGCGACCGTGACGGCGATCGAGCGCGACGACCGCGCCCTACCCGCCCTTGCCGAACTCGCTGCCGCCGCAGATGGCAGGCTTTCCGTTTTCGCCGGCGACGCGCTTGCACAGGATGAGGCGACGCGATTCGCCGGCCGGATCGTCCACGTCGTTGCCAACCTGCCGTATAATATCGGCACCGCGCTTCTCATCCGCTGGCTGACCGGACCGTGGCCGCCGTGGTGGGCCAGCCTGACCGTGATGTTCCAGAAGGAGGTCGCCCAGCGGATCGTCGCCGCACCCGGCGACGACGCCTATGGCCGCCTCGCCGTCCTCAGCCAGTGGCGGTCGGCCCCGCGAATCGCTTTCGACGTGAGCCCCCACGCCTTTACCCCACCACCGAGCATAACCTCGGCGGTCGTCCACATTGTCCCGGCAACACCACTCGGTGAAATCGCCGTTGCGACACTGGAGCGGGTCACCGCCGCCGCGTTCGGCCAGCGTCGCAAGATGTTGAGGGCCAGCCTGCGCGGGCTTGCGGGCGGAGTCGAGGCGCTGACAGCGACAGGCATCGATCCGGCGCGGCGCGCGGAAACCCTCACGGTGGCAGAGTTCGTTGCGCTCGCCGCCGCCGTCGAAGCCGCCCGCTAGTTTTTCGTCATCACCGGCTTCGTCGGCTCATTGCTCGCGATGGGGTGAAGGATGATCGGCGGCGGAGCTGCGAGTGCGGTCTCAAGGCGCTTTGCCGCCGGGCATTCGCCCTTGCACAACGTCTTGATGCGATCGAGGTTGACCCGCGCCCGCGCCGCCGCGCCGCGCGCGATCATCGCCTTACCCTGCCCCTCGAGCGCGCCGAGATCATTTGGCTGGAGCGCCAGCGCCTCGCGGTAATAGCGGATCGCGCGACCGGGGAGCGCCTGAGCGTCATACGCCCGCGCGATGCCGACGAACGCAGTGGCATTTTTCGGATCGACGGCGAGTGCGGCTTCGAACGCGTCGATCGCGTCGACCGGGTGCTTCGCGGCGAGCGCCGCCTCACCCGTTGCCAGCCAGCGCGACGCCACCGGGTTCGGCGCATCGTCGCGCGCGGCCCCGACCGCAACCGATGCGGCGGCTCCGGCGAGCAACACCGCCGCCGCGATCAAGGATTTCCGCATGTCGTTACGCTCCGTCGTAAAAGCGGAACTTAGCAGCCCCGCGTCACCCGCGCGATGTAGAATCCGTCGCACCCCTGGTCCCCTGGTGTAAGTACCAGTTGGTTTACGACCGGGCCGGGCAAAAGGTTGCCAAAAGACTGACGAATAAAGTCCGAATTTTTCGAAATAAAGGCATCGACCGGCGCGTTGCCCTCGTCGGGCAGGAGCGAACAGACGACATAGACGATACTTCCGCCCGGACGGACCAGCGGTGCCGCAAGACCGAGTAACCGCGTCTGCGCCTCGACCAGCCGCGCCAGTCGCGTCGGGGTCAGCCGCCACCGTGCCTCGGGATTGCGCCGCCACGTCCCTGTTCCCGAACACGGTGCATCGATCAGCACGAGGTCGGCTTGCCCGGCCAAATCGCCCAGCCCGTCGGTTTCCCGACCGGGATCGAGCAACCGCCGCTCGACGATCGTCACTCCGGCGCGGTCGAGGCGCGGCCCCATCCGCTGCAACCGCCCGCGGTCGGTATCGGTCGCGACGATCCGCCCGGAATTGGCCATCGCCGCCGCCAGCCCGAGGGTCTTGCCCCCGGCTCCGGCGCACAGATCGACGACGGTCATTCCCGCCGCTGCCTCGCACGCGGCAACCGCGAGTTGGCTGCCCTCGTCCTGAATTTCGATATGTCCGGCGCGGAAGGCTTCGCTCGCCTCGACATCGAACGGCTCGGTCAGCCGCAGTCCGTCGGGCGCGAAGGGCGTCGGCTCGGCCCCGGCGATGACGACATCGCTGCGCGTCGCCTTCAGCGTGTTGATCCGCAGATCGAGCGGCGCGCGCCCGAGCAGCGCCGCCGCCTGTCGCGGCGTGTCGTCGCCGAACCGCGCGGCCAGTCTGTCCAGCAGCCACGTCGGCGCGAGCGACGCGGTCGATGCCGGTTCGCGCGGCTCGATCGCGGCAGGCGCGTGGCCGCCGGTGCCGAACAGCGCGAGAAGGTCGGGCGCGCTCGCCCGGGCATAGCCGATCAGAGCACCGCGGCCGCTCGCCGGACAGTCGCCGATTGCCCGGATGACGGCGAAGATCAGGTCACGGACGGCCCGGCGGTCCTTCGACCCGGCAAAGCGCCGTGTCGCGAAATAGCGCGCAATGACGGTGTCGGCTGCCGCTCCGCCTTCGCGGGCAGCAGCGGCGATCAGGTCGAGACAGTCGATCGCCGCCTGAACGCGGGCACCCGGTATCATGTCGGGTAATTCGGCGCTTCGCGGGTAATCGCGACATCGTGGACATGGCTTTCGCGCAAGCCGGCGTTGGTGATGCGGATAAACTGGGCGCGGCGCTGGAAGTCCGCAATCGTCGCCGCGCCGGTATAACCCATCGCCGCCTTCAACCCGCCGACAAGCTGATGCAGCACGTCTTTCGCCGGACCCTTATACGCGACCTGCCCCTCGATCCCTTCAGGGACGAGCTTGAGCTGATCCTTGATATCCTGCTGGAAATAGCGGTCGGCCGACCCTCGCGCCATCGCCGCGACCGACCCCATGCCGCGATACGACTTGTACGTCCGCCCCTGAAACAGAAAACTTTCGCCCGGTGCCTCGGTTGTCCCCGCGAGCATCGACCCGACCATCGCCGCCGCTGCCCCCGCCGCGAGCGCCTTGGCGATATCGCCGCTGGTGCGAAGGCCGCCGTCGGCAATAACCGGGATGCCCAGCTTGGTCGCCGCTTCGGCGGCATCCATGATCGCGGTCAACTGCGGCACCCCGACCCCGGCGACGATCCGCGTCGTGCAGATCGACCCCGGCCCGATGCCGACCTTGATGCAGTCGGCCCCCGCCCCGGCGAGGGCGCGTGCCGCCTCGGCCGTAGCGACGTTGCCGGCGATGACCTGAACGCCGTTCGACAGCCGCTTGATCCGTTCGACGGCGGCGGCGACATGGATGGAATGGCCGTGCGCGGTATCGACGACGATCAGATCGCATTCGGCGTCGATCAGCGCCTCGGTCCGCGCAAAACCGGCATCGCCGGTCGTTGTCGCGGCAGCGACGCGAAGCCGCCCGGTCGCGTCCTTGGTCGCGTTCGGGTACGTCACCGCCCGCTCGATATCCTTGACCGTAATCAGCCCGATACAGCGGTACACCGCATCGACGACGAGCAGCTTTTCGATCCGATGCGCATGCAGCAGCCGCCGCGCCTCGTCCTGCGTCACACCCGGCGAGACCGTGACGAGCCCGGCGTGGGTCATCAACTCGCTGACCGGCTGCTCGGGGTTTTCGGCGAAGCGAACATCGCGGTTGGTGAC
>JBBRQR010000129.1:0-8165 GCA_038226115.1 Sphingomonadales bacterium
ATCGCGCGCTGGCCCGATTTCGACACGGCATAGTCGGCGCGGTTGGGATAAGCGACGGCGAGGTATTTTTCGCCACCGAAATAGCTGGAGACGTTGAGGATATATCCCGAACCCTGCGCCTTCATGCCGGGGACGACCATGTGCATCAGCGCATAGTTCGAGATGAGGTTGGCGTTCAACGTGTAGCGCCACGCGTCGACGCTCATGTCGACGACCATTTCCTCGGCCCCCGACACGCCGGCGTTGTTGATCAGATAATCGATCCGCCCGAACGCCTTGATCGTCTCATCGACCGCGCGCTGAAGGCTCGTCAGGTCGCCAACATCGATGTTCGCCAGCGTCCGCACCCGCCGCTCGACGCCCGAAAAGCCGACGTCCTCCAATTCGCCGACGATCCGCGCGCGCATCGTTGCGAGTTCGCCCTCGCGCCGCGCAACGATCATCACCTTCGCCCCCGCCAGCGCCAGCAACCGCGCGACCTGCCCGCCGATACCTGCCGACCCGCCAGTGATCAGCGCAACCTTGCCGAGGTGGAGGCCCGTGATGTTTTCCGCCGTGCCGACCATGGCGCGGCGCGCGCCGGTCGCGTCGCCGATGTTGGGCGGCAGGTAGAGGTTGACCGAGTGGATCTTGCGTTCCTTGAGCAAAGTCCGTGCTGCTTGCCCG
The DNA here is from genome assembly GCA_038226115.1 of Sphingomonadales bacterium. Classification (GTDB taxonomy): domain Bacteria; phylum Pseudomonadota; class Alphaproteobacteria; order Sphingomonadales; family Sphingomonadaceae; genus Polymorphobacter_B. The sequence continues at coordinate 667 of JBBRQR010000129.1, forward strand.
GCGGCGAACGGCAGGTTTTCGGCCTCGGTATTGGTGAAGCGGACGATGGCGTTGCCCCATTCGAGCTGACGGCGGCGACCATGGGCGACATCGACCTCGCTCTCGTCGCGCCAGACGCGGACGAGCTGCTCGACGGCGGCGCGCAGGAAATTGCCCCAGATGTCGCCCGCGCCGTCGGAGCTGTTGCCCATGAAGATGAAGCGCGGATCGTGAACGAGGCTGTCGTGGCGCTGCCAATAACGGCTGAGCGTCCGCGCCACTGCGATCGCGCCAACAAGTTCGTCGTCGACGAAGGCATCGACCGCCTCGTCGCTGGCGTCGGCGAGGGTTCCCGAAAAATACCCCGCGCCATACGCCGGGAGGATGATCGCTCCGGTCACGGCGCACGCACGGTCGGTAAAGGCGTCGAGTTCGAGGTCCATCGCGTCATGGTCGGCGCGGTCGAACTGGACGACCGATATGCGCGCCGTATCGCCGAGCATCCGCCGCGCCTCGATCGCTTCGACCTCACGGTTGAAGCCGAGCAGGACTTCGGCCCCGCAATCGGCCTGGACGCGGGCGATGGCGACGGCGTCGGCGGTCTGGCTCCCGGCGACGACGACGACCGCAAGCCCACCGCCGTCGATCGAGCGCATCGTCGGGCGCGACAGGTACGTCGAGCGCGATTCCTTGCGGACGGTCATGCCGTGGGTCACTTCGAAATCATGGCCGTTGAATGCGGCGCTTTCGTCGCTGCCGAGGAACACGCACGTCATTGCGATGTCGCGTGGCGTCGGGAAGGTCTTTGCCCGCGGCGCTCCGTCGACCGAGCGTTCGAAGCTCATCAGGTCGAAGAACTGGCTCGCCGTCGTCCCCGCTTCGTCGCCGCGCATCGTGTCCATGCTGGCAAAAACGGTGCGGATGCGCTCGCTCGCGATCGGGCCGGGGAAGACGAGGTTGACGCGGATGCCGCGCGGCCCGAGTTCGAGGCTCAGCTCACGCGACAAGGCGTTGAGCGCCGCCTTGGGGACGGTGTACGCGGTCCGCCCGTAATAATGGGTGCGGCTGAAGATCGTCGAGACGTTGATGATCGATCCGCCTTCGGCCATCGCCGGCGCAGCGGCGCGGACCATGTTCCACGCGACGCCGAGGATGTTGCGCGCGGCGTCGCCGACGGTTTCGGTGTCGGTCCCGCCGGTCGCCTTGAGCGCGTCGAGGTCGGCCTGCGACAGCGGCAGGCGTTCGAGCGGCTGCTTCGGCCCGGCGGAACCCGCATTGTTGACGAGGATGTCGATCCGCCCGTGGCGCGCGAGAATGTCGGCGATGCCGGCGCGGCACGACGCGGGGTCGGCCCCGTCCATGACCACGGCGCTCGCGTACCCCGCGTCGGCTCCGGTTTCGGCAAGCGCAGCGGCCATGGCGGCGTCGATCCGTTCAAGCCCGCGCCCGGTGAAGACGACCGTCGCGCCTTCGGTCAGATAATGCCGTGCAATCTCCCCGCCGAGATTGCCCGCCGCGCCGGTGACAAGCGCGACCTTCCCCGCGAGGCGGCCGGGGCGGAGGGTGGCGGGAGCGGCGACCGGATGCTGAACTTTGGTCGCCATCTTATTGCCCCTCGGTCATTTTGGCCGCCCACGCTTCGAGCAGCGCGTCTTTCCCGCGCAATCCCGGCTCGGGCAGCGCGTGGTTGACGACGTACGTCGCGCCCGTGTGCTTGTTGTCCCACATCGCCTGATGCGCGGCGGGCAGACCCGCCCACGGCACCATCGTCGGCTCGGTGACGTCGAGCAGCCCGGCGGCGATCATGTCGTTCATCCGCGTGACTTCATATGCGTTGCACAGATGCGTCCCGCGAATCTCGGCGGTCGGCATGACGATCCGCCGCTGCCGCGTCCACACCTGCGGCGCGTAGAAGCTGTAGCGCTTGTGGCTCATGTCTTCGGCATAAACGACACGCCCGGTGAACGGTTTGACCAGCGCCGTCGTCACCCCGAGTGTATCCTGCCCCGCGCGCTCCAGCACCAGATCAGGCGCCCCACGCGGATTGTCGGGCGAGCGGAGCAGCTTGCCGACCGCGCTGCCAAAGGGCTTGAGCGTTTTGTCCTGATAGTCGCGGACGGCGGCGCGGAACGCCTCGATGTCGCCGCGCGCGGCGGGCAGGCGCGGCATCGCGTCGGGCCATGCGAAATTCTTGCCTTCGCGGCGCGCGATGTCCTCCAACGACACGACCCCGGCGAGCGCGTCCTCGAAGCCGAGTGACTGGATGAATTCGCGCTGGCCGTCGGTCGTCGTGACGACGACGGTCCGCGCCTGCACGGTGCGCGCCGCCTCGATCATTTCCAGCCCGGTTTCGTCGAGCAATGCGGTCGAGCGCGGGCCGTAAAACAGCAGCACCGCCTCGCCCGCGCGGACCTTCGCGCGGCGCAGCGCGGCTTCGGGGGCGAGCGATCCACTCTTGCCGACGAAGGTGAAGTGGTACCCCGACGACGCCCCGTAAAACGCGAGCACCCCGCCGTCGCCAAGCAACTGGAACGAGCGCGGGAAGGCGGTTTCGCCGGCGTGGCTGACGGCATAGTCGGCGAGCTTGCCGCCGTTCAATGCGCGGTAGGCGTCGAGGATCGGTTCGCCGGCCGCTTCCCACGCGGCGGGGTTGTCTTCGGGCACGGCGGTGAAGGCGGATGCCCAGCGCGCGTCGGTCCGGTCGATCGCGCCGACTGCGCCTTCGCTGACGACGTATTCGGCGCGCGCCGCCGACGACACCAACCCGGTGACCGCGAGCCCCGATTTGGCGCTCGTCCGCATCGCGTCGTGGCCGGTCCCGGTCGCCGCGCCCTCGACGAAGATTGTCTTGCCCGGGTCGATTTCGAGCGTCGTGAACAATGCGCGGACGACGGTGCCGAGGTTGAGGATGTACGATCCCGCCTGTTCGAGCGTCAGGTCGCCGGGGACGGGGTGCAACTGCGGGGCCTGGACCGTAAGGAACTGCGCGTGGCTCCCGGTCGGCGTTTCATAGCCCTGGATCGCGAAATCGGCGAACATCGGGTCACGCCCGACCATCGGCGACAACAGGTCGTTGGTCCCCGAATAGACCGCGACAAGATCGCCGACCTTCAACCGTCCCTCGGCGCGCGCGGCGGACCCGAGCGCCGCGACCAGCCCGACCCCGCCCGACCCGGTCGTCTGATAATCGTTCTCGTGCCCGTCGAACGGCGACACCGGGATGCCGGTCAACGCCCAGATATCGTTGAAGTTGACCTCGCTGGTCAGCATGTAGACGAGCGCGTCATTGGCCTCGGGGCGATCGACGGGGACGATCAGTTCTCGCTCGTGGGACGCGGGGGGACCGAAGCGGGGGGCCCCGGACACGGCGTCGCGGGCGATGCCGAAGGCGTATTGATACGCCGGGATCGCATCGACCGCCGGGAAGAACGGCGCGCCGACGGGGAGCAACTGCTTCGTCGCTTGCAGGACGCTGCCGCGCGCCATGTGCTCGCCGTCGACGAAGACACCGTCGCGGCGGATCGGCAGCGGCGGCGATTTCTTGTCCATGAATTCGCGGATGCCGGCCTTACCCCCGGTCGGGTCGACGACGGCGGTGGCGAACGCGGTCGCTTCGGCGGCGAGGCCCGCCGTCATGCCGTGGTCGAGCCCAGTGCGTACTGCGTCGAGCGCGGCGTGGCACGCGGGGCCGCGCCCGCTCGCCTCAGTCTGGCGGACGATCCGCTGAATGTGGCCGTCGTCGAGCAGCGGCGCGAAGTCGATAACGACCGGCGCTTCGCGTCGAGCGAGCAGGTCGGCCTGACGCGCCACCCCCGCGCCCAGCGCGTCGGCATGGTCCGTTTCAGACGCGCTGGCGATCAGGTGCGCGCGGACAAGCGCGTGGGCCTCTTCGAGAGCGCTACTGCTGTCCCCGGCGATCGCGTCGATCAACCCGATCCGCGCCGCCTCGGTCGTGTCGATCGAGCGGCCACCAAGGATCAGGTCGAGCGCATCGCGCACCCCCTCGCCGCCATTGGCTCGCGCCAACAACCGCGGCAACCGCTGCGTGCCACCATAGCCCGGGATCAGCCGCAACCTGATCTCCGGCTGCCCGAAGCGCGCCGTCGGCTCCGCAATGCGATAGTGGCACGCGAGCGCGAACTCCATGCCGCCGCCGAGTGCGACGCCCTGGATCGCGGCGATGCACGGCTTGGTCATCGCCTCGATCTTGTTGAACGCGAGCTGGGCGTTGTTCGGCAGGACACGCGCCTCCTCGATGGTGTGGATCTCGTCGAGGAACTGGCGGATGTCGGCCCCGGCGACGAAACTCGCGGTGCCGTCGCCGGTGAAGACGACCGCCACCACGTCATCACGCCGCGACAGATGCTCGACGACGATGTTGAGCTCGTCGAGCGCGCGTTCGTTGAGCGCGTTGACCGGCGGGTTTGTGACGAACACCGTCGCGACCTTCTTGCCCGGTGCCCCAGAGCCTCCAACGTTGTTGTACTGGATGCGGAAGTAGCGGTAGCGCTCGAACAACTGCTGGTCCTCGGACAGCTTCTGCTTGCGCTGCCACGCGTCGATCGCGGTCTTGAGCGCGGTCAGGCTGGCGGGGTTGCGGAGCGTCGAGACATCGCCGACGTCGCCGCCCTCGACGAGCGCGCGGACCATGCGGCGGACATATTTGCCGCTGCGGGTTTCGGGGAATTCGGCGACCTCGATGAAGTCCTGCGGCACGGCGACCGCGCCTTTCTCGCTGCGGACGAGGTCGGTCAGGCGCCGCTTGTCGTCTTGGCTGAGCTTGCGCCCCGGCGACGGGACGACGAACGCAAGCGGGGTCAGGCCCTTTTCACGGTGCGGCGCGCCGACGACGAGGACGTTGCCGACCGGCGAATCGGGGTCGAGCGCCTTGTCGCGGAGGATCGCGCCCTCGATCTCCTCGGTCCCCATGCGGTGGCCGCTGACGTTGATGACGTCGTCCGAGCGCCCGTGGAGCGAGAAGCTGCCGTCGGCGTGGGCGACGGCGAAATCGCCCTGCGTGTACGCCCATGCCCCCGCCCAGCGGGTCCAATACCCGTCGCGCCAGCGGGTCGCGTCGCCGCGCCAACCGGAGGCGACGGCGCCGTTGTCGACGCGGAAATTCGCGGCGTCGCCCCAAACGGTGCGCGCGAGATACGGGTAGGGCGCGGCGATGACGATTTCGCCCTTCTCGTGTGCTTCGGCGCGGCGGGGCGGGATGCCGCCGGGGGCGGTGCGGGGGAAGACGATGCCATTGCCGCCACTGTTTGAGCCTCCGCCCTCATCCTCGACCCAGACCTCGCCGACGATCCACGGCAGCGGGTAAGTGTGCGCGTCAGGGCGGAGCGGGAAGTCGGCGTTGCCGTAGAAATGCGTCCACGCGATCCCGCCGTGCTCGGTCGCCCAATAGCTGTTGATGTACTGCGGCGTGACGTTGGCCATGCCGAACGCCTGGACCGACGGGCTCGTCGGTTCGGCGCAAAAAGTCGCGACGCGTAGGCCGCTCAGGTCGAAACGCTCGATGTCGTGGAGATTCTGCGGGTCCGACATGACGAATTTGAGGAAGGTGACGCCCGCCTTGAAGATCGTCACCCCGTGGCGCTCGATCGACGCGGCGAAGCGTCCGGCGTGTGGAAAGACCGGCGCGCCCTCGCACATCACCGTCGTCACCCGCGACGTGAGCGCGGCCGAGAACATATAGCTTTGCCCGGTAATCCAGCCGGGATCGGCGACGACATACATCACGTCGCCGGGGCGCGCGTCGAACGCGACCGCCATCGTGCTCGCGACGCCCGCAGTATAGCCGCCGTGGACGTGGACGACGCCCTTCGGCTTGCCAGTCGATCCGCTGGTGTAGATGACGAACATCGGGAATTCGGCGTCGAGCGGGGCGACGGGGGCGAGCGCCCAGATCGCGGCGACGAACGCCTGATCGGGAAGGGCGAGGAGTGCGGCTTCGTCGGCGACGCCTGCTGCCGCGCATAGCTTGGCGCTTGCCGCGTCGGTCAGGTCGTGGCTCCACACGTCACGCTCGGCGCGCCAGACGAGGTCGGGCTGCGGCGCGTGGCGGCAGACGATGACGCGGTCGACGCGCGGCGGGGTGGCGACGAGCGCCTCGGCGACCGCAATGCGGACCTTGGCAGCGGCGGCAGCGTCGAGGGTGCCGCTCTTGCCAAGCTCGGCGAGCGCGCGCCCGACGCCGCGCATGACGTCGCTGCGTTCGACCGTCGTTTCCCCGGCGAGGGTCGCGGCAACGGCAGCGTCGATCGCGGCGACGGCGTCGGGCGCGAGGTCCAGACTCGCCAAGCGTTCGCTGACGATCCGCTTGGCGGCGGCGACCGGCGTGTAATTGTCGAGCGCGGGGTCGGTGTACGCGGTCTTGAACGCGAACACCTGCGCGTTGCGGTAGCCGCCGTCGGCGGTGACGACGACGCGCGCGCCGGCGTCGTCGATGCGGTCGCTCAGCGTCTTGTCGCTGAAACCGCCGAACACTGGTGTATAGATGATGCCGCGCCGCTTGGCAGCCTCGGTCCAGTATAGTTGCGCCGGGATCGACGGCATGTTGAGCGCGATGCGGTCGCCCGCCTTCAGCCCCAGCGCGTCGAGCGCGATCGCGCATTTCGCCGTCTCGAGCATGAGCTTGCGACGCGACACGGGGTAGGTCTCGACCGGCGCGCCGCGCCCGTTGTCGGCGGCCATGTCCCAGCGGTCGCCTTCGAAGACCAGCGCCGCCTCGTCGCCGTGACCGGCGAGGACATGACGGTCGACCTCGGCGAAGCAGGCGTTCGTCCGCCCGCCCGAGAACCATTTGAAGAACGGCGCGTCGCTGGCGTCGAACGCGCATGTCCACGGGGTGAAGTCGGTGGGCAGGTCGGCGACGACCGGTGCGGCGGTGACGGCATCCCACCCGCGCCAGACGCCGTCGTCACAGCTCAACCACGCACCGTTCGCGCCGACGCTGGCAACGAACCACGGCAGTTTTTTCGCCGACGACGCGTGGAACGCACCGGGGTCGGCGAGGACGGCGGCGCGCATCGCGTCCCAGTCGGCACGCGAGCGAATCGGGTTGGCGATGGCGACCGGGGCAGCGCGGTGAACGACGTCGGTTTTGGTCTCGGCGACGGTCACTCGGTTCCCCATCGTTGTTATAATATGTCGTCTCGACGCCACCAATAAACATAAGATTACCGAAAGCAAGCTGATGCTGGCACGGCGGGCAGGGTTGCGACAAGCGAAAAGGGCGGGGGCCGCAGCCCCCGCCCTGAATGCAACGCCACTCGTAAAGCGAGGTTTATGCGGCGACGGTCCGCACGCGACGGCGGACGCTGACGCCGACGAGGCCGAAGCCCGTGACCATCATTCCCCAGACGGCTGGTTCGGGAATGCTTCCCACCGGGAACGACGCGACGCTGAGCCGGACGCTGGTGCCCGTGCCCTTGGTCAGAAAATGGCCGACGGTATGGTTGTCGGATTCGTAGCCGCCACCAGCGGGCGTTTCGGTGAAAACGACCCGATCGAAGCTG
>JBBRQR010000130.1:0-8127 GCA_038226115.1 Sphingomonadales bacterium
GGCACAGGTGTGGCGGCAAAAGTACCGCGACGCCGCGCTTCTCCAGCAAACGACGACCGACCCGCATACGGCCGGTTTCCTCCGCCCCAACGTCGCGCGCAACCTCGACGCGTGGTACTCAGCGTTCGGCGCGAAGCCGGGCGAGGCGCTATATCTGGCGCCGGGGGCGCGGGTTAAGGTTTGGTGAAACGCGGAGGTTAATGGCGAGGGTTAGGCTCTTGTCGATCCATTTTTGCGGACCATTTCCAATTCTGTCATCCCCGCGCACGCTGTGACCCATGACCTCAAACGTTCGCCCTTTTGAACCACGGCAAGCGCGCAGGTGGCGGTTCGTGACAACATTTTGAGGGCATGGGTCTCCGCATGCGGGGGATGACAGGTGGGTCGGGGGGTGTGCATGGGCGGCGGGGATGTCTCGGCCCCCCCGCTGTCCTCCCCCATCTTGACATGTTGCACCGCACCACGCATATGCTGCTCTGCGTCAACGGATCCGTCCGTTCGGCGGGGTGCGTGATCAGCCGGTGATCCGGCGCAGGCCCCGACCTCAGATGCAAGCCAACCAAGGCCACCCATATCACGCGGGTCGTCGAACGAGCTGCGCGCTCGTTTGCCGACCAGTTTAGTCTGGCCCGGTGAGCGAGGTTTCGTGCGGTTCTTCCACCCACGAAAGCAAATCACATGACTTATTTCGCTGACTTCGGCCTCGCCGAACCCATTTGCCGGGCGCTCGCCGCCAAGGGCTATACCGAGCCGACGCCGATCCAGACGCAGGCGATCCCCGTCGTCATGGCCGGGCGCGACCTGTGCGGCATCGCTCAGACCGGGACCGGCAAGACGGCCGCGTTCGCATTGCCGACGATCGACAAGCTCGCCAAGGCCCCCAAGGCACTGACGCGCGGCGGCGTCCGCACCCTCGTCCTGTCGCCGACGCGCGAGCTCGCGTCGCAGATCGCCGAAAGCTTCACCCAATACGGCAAGTTCATGCGCCTGTCGGTCACGACCGTGTTCGGCGGCGTGCCGATCGCGCGGCAGGAGCGGATCATGGCGCACGGCGTCGACGTGCTCGTCGCGACGCCGGGGCGACTGATCGACCTGATCGACCGTGGCGCGATCGACCTTCGCCGCGTCGAGGTCCTGATCCTCGATGAGGCCGACCAGATGCTCGACCTCGGCTTCATCCACGCGCTGAAGCGCATCGTCACTTTGCTGCCCAAGACGCGGCAGACGCTGTTCTTCTCCGCGACGATGCCCAAGGCGATCGAGGACCTCGCCGCGCGTTATTTGACCGACCCCGTCAAGGTTTCGGTCAAGCCCGCCGCGACAACCGCCGAGCGCGTCAGCCAGGCGGTCACCTTCGTCAACCAGGGCGAGAAGCCCGCGCTGCTGCAGATGGTCCTGCGTGGGGAAGGCGTCGACCGCGCGCTGGTGTTCAGCCGGACCAAGCACGGGGCCGACCGCATCGTCCGCCAGCTCGGCAATGCCGGGATCGAGGCCGCCGCAATCCACGGCAACAAGTCGCAGGGTCAGCGCGAGCGCGCCCTCGACATGTTCAAGAAGGGGCAGGTCAAGGTCCTGATCGCGACCGACATCGCCGCGCGCGGGATCGACATCGACGCGGTCAGTCACGTCATCAACTACGAATTGCCGAACGTGCCGGAAAGCTATGTCCACCGCATCGGACGGACGGCGCGCGCCGGGGCCGGGGGCATCGCGATCGCATTCTGCGCCGACGACGAGCGCCCGTTCCTTCGCGACATCGAGAAATTAACCCGGATGAAGGTCGACATCCTGCCGCTGCCGGAAGATTTCCGCAGCCAGGTGGCGAAGACGGCTGCAGTCGAAAAGGCCGCGCCGCCGGTTCCCCGCGACGTCGATCCGCGCAGCATGGCGGCACGCCCGCACGGCAATAACGGTCGTCGCGGTGGCGGTGGCGGCGGCGGCGGCGGTGGCGGTGGCGGTCGCGGTGCGGGCGGCGGTGGTAGCGGCAAGGGCAGCGGCGGCTACACCGGTCGTGGCCCCGCGCGCGACCCCCGCGTCGTCGTCAATCCGGTCCGTTCGGGTGGGCGTCCGCGCTAGGTCGGACCGTCGCGTTCCGCTGAATTTCCGTGACGCCCCGCATCCGCCGGGTTGTCACGGAAAAGCACCGCTAATTCGCGAAATAATGGGCGTAGGCGGGCAGCGTCAGGAACGCCTCCAGTCGGTCCGCGAGCACGAGTTCGCGGAAGATGTCGGCGGCTTCGGCGTATTTGCCGGCGGCGAAGAAATTGTCGCCGACGTCGGTTTTCCAGACACTTAGCTGCTCACCGATGACACGCTCGATCAGCGCGGGTTCGACCAGCTCGCCCGAATCGAGGCGCGTCTCGGTCACCCGCCACTGCCACACCTGCGTCCGGCTGATCTCGGCGGTCGCGGCATCCTCCATCATATTGTGCAACGGCGCCGCCCCCTGACCGCGCAACCACGACGCGATATAACCGATCCCGACGTTGATATTGCTCGTTAATCCGGCCATCGACTTGGGTCCGGGCGCAGGGGTCGTCAGCATGTCGGCGGTTGCCTCGCCCGGCGGGATGACGCCAAGCTGGTTCGCTCCCGGCATCGCCTTGTCGAAGACCTCCATCGCCACTCCGACCAGTCCGGGATGCGCAACCCACGTCCCGTCGTGGCCGAAACCCGCCTCACGCTCCTTGTCGGCGCGGACGGCAGCGAAGGCGCGGTCGTTCGCCGCCTCGTCGCCCTTGACCGGGATAAACGCGCTCATCCCGCCCATCGCATGCGCCCCGCGCTTGTGGCACGTCCGGATGACGTGGAGGGCGTAGTCGCGCATGAACGGCACCGTCATGTTGACTGCCGCGCGGTCGGGCAGAACCTTGGTTTCGTCGGCGCGGAAGGTCTTGATATAGCTGAAGATATAGTCCCACCGCCCGCAGTTGAGGGCGGCGATATGGTCGCGCAGTTCGTACAGGATCTCGTCGGCCATGAACGCGCCGGGGAGCGTCTCGATGAGAACGGTCGCCTTGATCGTGCCGACCGGCAGCCCCATTACCGACTGGGCGTGGACGAAGATGTTATTCCACAGCCGCGCCTCTAGATAATGCTCGAGCTTGGGCAGGTAGAAATACGGCCCCGACCCCTTGGCGACGAGGGCGCGGGCGTTGTGGAAGAAGAACAGTCCGAAGTCGACGAGCGCCCCGGCAACGACCTCGCCGTCGACGACGAAGTGCGCCTCGGGCAGGTGCCAGCCGCGCGGGCGGACAAGCAATGTCGCGATTTTGTCGTTTAGTTTGTACGACTTGCCCTTGTCCTCAAAGGTGATCGTCCCGGCGACGGCGTCGCGCAGGTTGATCTGGCCCTCGACCATCGTCGTCCACACCGGCGACGACGCATCCTCGAAATCGGCCATGAAGCAGCGAGCGCCGCTGTTGAGCGCGTTGATGACCATCTTGCGGTCGACCGGCCCGGTGATCTCGACGCGGCGGTCCTGCAGATCGGCAGGCGATCCGGCGACCTTCCAGCTGCCCATGCGGACGCTCGCCGTTTCCGGCGCAAAATCAATGGCATTGCCGCCGTCCCACCACCGCTGCCGCGCCTCGCGCGCGTTGAGCAAGGCGAGCCGGGTCGGGTCGTATTGGCGATGAAGGTTGGCGACGAAGGTCAGCGCCTCATCGGTCAGGATGGTGTCGAAGCCGGGCAGCATCGCGCCCGTGATTTCTACTCCGGCAACGGCCATCAATCGTCTCCCAAAATTGTCGAAGGTGTCGTGAAGCGGAACGGGGTCAAGCCGCGAGTGCGCTCGTCGACCGCGAGGCGCGCGCCCGACGGAGCGAGGCTCCGCTGACGGCACGCGGCGCGGCCGCAACGGGCACAGCCGAGCCCGATCGGGGTCGCCGCACCCGGCCCCGTGTCGAGGCCGTCGGCGTAGATCATCGCGGGCGCCGACGCCAGTTCGGCGGCGAGCAAAATCGCGAATTCGGGCTTCACCGAGCCATACGGTGTCGCATAGGTGCGGACGGTGCGCGCGACCGACAGCCAGCGGGTGCCGTCTTCGGTCTCGACAACCTGCCGCATAATCCGCCCCGGTCGGTCGAACGCGGCGTGCAGGACCCACAACGGACAACCGCCGCCGTCGGTCGCGAGCGCTGAGCGCACGGCGGAGAAGCGCTTGGAAATATTGCCCGCGCGGTCGGTGCGGATCATCAGGAACGGGATGCCGCGCATCCCCGGGCGCTGGAGCGTCGTCAGGCGGTGGGCAACCTGCTCGAACCCCGCCCCGAACCGCGCCTGCAAAAGTTCGAGATCATAGCCGAGGCTCTCGGCGGCGGCATGGAACCGCGCATAGGGCATCATCGTCGCCGCCGCCGCATAATTGGCGAGCGTCTGGACGGCGAAGCGTTCGTGCGCCTTCGACGCCAGCCGCGCCGACGCGACAACGGCAGCGATCGCGGGCTGCAACTCGATCAGCGCGATCTGATAGGCGATTGCAAAGGTTCGCGACGCGGCGTCGAGCCCCTCCGACAACTGCAACTGCCGCGCGTGGAGATCGAGGCGGCGGAGCAGGTCGGGCATCACGCTCGTCGGCAGGACACGGACGGCGATGCCGTGGCGGACACGCAACCGCTCGGCGAGACCGGCGGCGAGGTCGGGCGACGTGAGACGGAGGTCGTCGGCGAGGGCCTCGGCGGCGGCATCGAGGTCGGGAAAATAATTGCGCCGGTCGAGGAGAAGCTCGGTCATTGCCTCGACCGGCCCGGCGGACGTGCGTTCGACCGGCGCGGCTCCGGCGCTGGCACCGAGGCGAAGCAGTGCCGCCGCAACGCCGGGGGCGCTCGCTGCAACCTCGGCGAGTTCGCTGCGGCTGACGTCGAGTCCCGCCAGACGCGGATCGGCGAACAGTGTTGCGAGTTCGGCGGCGACCGCATCGCCGTCATCGCCGGTCAACTGACGCAGGTCGAGATCGTAAGTGTTGGCGAGCTTGAGGAGGAATGATGCCGTCAACGGACGTTGATTGCGTTCGATCAGGTTGAGATAGCTGACCGAGACGCCAAGATCGGCCGCCATTCGCGTCTGGGTAATCGCGCGTTGCAGGCGAAGGCGGCGGAGGCGAGCCCCGGCGAACAGCTTGCGGTCGGCGGTCATGCTTCGCCGCTCATGCTCAGGCCTGTAAACATTTTTACACTACGACATGCCGGGTGCCGTTGCCCCCGCACATCTCGACACGATTTCGACAAAGCCACCATTGACCCCGCCGTAGCGGCTGCGGCACTACACGGCAACAGCTTCTGGGGAGGAGCGCGCGCGGGCAGGTCGAAACGATCGCCCGCGCTTTTATTGTCAAGGCTTGGTCAAAGGAGACCGTTGATGTCCGTCCCCGCTTCTTACGCTACCGATGTCGATACCGTCGGTTCGCTGATCGCCGGTCACGGCGGCGCGTGGGACGGGATCAGCGCCGACGCGGTCGCCCGGATGCGGCTGCAGAACCGTTTTCGGACCGGGCTCGACATCGCGCGATACACTGCCAAGATCATGCGTCGCGACATGGCGGCCTATGACGCCGACCCGGCCAACTTTACCCAGTCGCTCGGTGCGTGGCACGGCTTCATCGGCCAACAGCAGATGATTGCGATCAAGAAGCACTTCGGCGCGACCGATCGGCGCTACCTTTATCTGTCGGGCTGGATGGTTGCCGCGCTGCGGTCGGACTTCGGCCCGCTCCCCGATCAGTCGATGCACGAAAAGACGACCGTCCCAGCGCTGATCGAGGAGTTGTATACGTTCCTCCGCCAGGCCGATGCGCGCGAACTCGGCGGGATGTTCCGCGAGATCGACGCCGCGCGCGCCGCTGGCGACCAGCTGCGTGAGAAGCAATTGCTGACGGCGGTCGAGGGATTCCAGACGCATGTCGTCCCGATCATCGCCGACATCGACGCCGGGTTCGGCAATGCCGAGGCGACATATCTGTTGGCACGCAAGATGATCGAAGCCGGGGCGTGCGCCCTCCAGATCGAAAACCAGGTCAGCGACGAGAAGCAGTGCGGCCACCAGGACGGCAAGGTCACCGTCCCGCACGAAGACTTCCTCGCGAAGGTCCGCGCGTGCCGTTACGCCTTCCTCGAACTCGGCGTCGAAGACGGAATCATCGTCACGCGCACCGACTCGCTTGGGGCGGGGCTGACCAAGCAGATCGCAATCAGCCACACCCCCGGCGACCTCGGCGACCAGTATAACAGCTTCCTCGACTGCGAGGAGGTCACCGCCGACACCGCGCGCAGTGGCGATGTCGTTATCGTTCAGGACGGCAAGCTGATGCGCCCCAAGCGCCTGCCGTCGAACCTGTACCAGTTCCGCGCCGGATCGGGCGAGGATCGCTGCGTCCTCGACTGCATCACCTCGCTCCAGCACGGGGCCGACCTGTTGTGGATCGAAACCGAAAAGCCGCACATCGACCAGATCGCCGGGATGGTCGACCGCATCCGCGCCGTCGTGCCGAACGCGAAGCTCGTCTATAATAATTCGCCGTCGTTCAACTGGACGCTCAACTTCCGCCAGCAGGTGTACGACGCCCGCGTCGCGGCGGGGACCGACGTTTCCGCGTATGACCGCGAGCGGCTGATGAGCGTCGATTACGATGCGACCGATCTCGGGCAGGAAGCCGACGAGCGGATCCGCACCTTCCAGACAGACGCGGCGAAGCGCGCCGGCATCTTCCATCACCTGATCACTCTGCCGACGTATCACACCGCCGCGTTGTCGACCGACAATCTGGCGCGGGAGTATTTCGGTGCGGCGGGAATGCTCGGCTATGTCAAAAACGTCCAGCGCGCCGAAATCCGCCAGGGCATCGCCTGCGTCCGCCATCAGAATATGAGCGGCTCCGACCTCGGCGACGACCACAAGGAGTATTTTGCGGGCGAGGCTGCGCTCAAGGCGGGCGGCGCGCACAACACGATGAACCAGTTCGCCGCCTGAGCGCTGCGCGACGCACTTTGTAAATGCACGCGCGCGTCACCACGACGCCTTCGACAAGCTGCCACCAGTACGCTAACGCTCGATCATGACTGCCGCCGCGCCCCCGTCCGTGCCCCCCGAAGCGAAACGGCGCAGTCGTCCGACCCGACGCGCGTTCCTGATCGGCACCGGCGCGGTCGCGGGGCTCGCGGTCGGCTATGCTGTTTGGCCGCGCTCGCACCCGCTTAACTGGGCGGCGGGGCCTGATGAAACCATCGTCAACGGCTTCGTCAAGATCGGCACCGACGGGCGGGTCGTGGTTGCCATTCCGCAGGCCGAAATGGGGCAGGGTATCGGCTCGACCCTTGCCCAGATCGTCGCCGCCGAACTCGGGGCCGACTGGAATACGGTTTCGATCGAACCCGCGCCGCTCCATCCGATCTACGCCAATCGCGGGCTGGTGCTCGACATGACCGCCGCGATGCCGGCAAGCCTGCAGGGGTTCGCGCGCTGGGGCATGGGCGGCGTCATCGACCATTTCGACATGCAGTTGACCGGCGGCAGCACCTCGGTTCGCGGCTTTGCCGCGCCGATGCGAGCGTCGGGGGCAGCCGCGCGCGAGATGCTGTGCCGTGCCGCCGCGCGCGAGTGGGGCGTCGACTGGCGCGAATGCGACACCGATAATGGCTTCGTCATCTACAAGGCGCAGCGCGTCCGCTTTGCCGATATTGCGGGCAAGGTCGTCGCGAACGATGCGCCGTCGTCGCCGGTGTTGCGGGTCAAGGCGCCGCTGATCGGTACGGCGGTCGCGCGGATCGACATTCCGGGCAAAACCGACGGCTCGGCGCGCTTCGGAGCCGACGTCCGCCTGCCAGGAATGGTCTATGCCGCCGTTCGCGCCGGGCCGGTCGGGGAGCCGCCATTGCTCCGCGCCGACCACACCGCCGCGCGCGCGATGCCCGGCGTGATCGACATCGTCCATGGCCCAACGTGGGTCGCGGCGGTCGCGACGACATGGTTCGGCGCGTCGAAGGCGGTCGAAGCGGTCGTCCCGGTCTTCGCCGCCCAGGATCATCCCGCCGGGCCGTGGGTGTCCGACGCCGCGCACCGCGCGCTCGCCGCCACCGACGCGAAGGTGGTCCGCACCGATGGCGACGCCGCCGGAGCGCTGGCAACCGGCAA
>JBBRQR010000131.1:0-8115 GCA_038226115.1 Sphingomonadales bacterium
ATCGGTAGGCGGCGCGATTACTACCGCGGTACCGACGGCCAACGCTTCGACGCGATCACCTTGCGTGCGCTTCTCGGCGATTGTTACGCCACAACTTAGCGTCACGCACCACTTGTCAGCGACTGTTCGCATTGCCATATGTACTAGTGTTACAGTTGCGTTAAGGAATGACATGGACGACACGGCAATTACCCACGCGGACATGATGGCGTTGACCGCCGACATCGTTGCTGCCCACCTCAGCAACAATACCGTGTCGATCAGCGACGTCCCGATGCTGATCGCCGGGACTTTCGCCGCATTGGCGCAGCTCGGCACCGCTCCCCGCGCTGTCGCTGTGCAGCGCGACCCGGCGGTTCCCGTCAAGGCGTCGGTCAAGTCCGATCACATCGTCTGCCTCGAGGATGGCAAGAAGCTGAAGATGCTCAAGCGTCACCTGATGACGCATTATTCGCTGACACCCGAGGCGTATCGCGCCAAGTGGAACCTGCCCGCCGATTATCCTATGGTCGCCCCCGATTACGCGGCGCAGCGGCGTTCGCTGGCGCTTAAAATCGGTCTCGGAACGGTGCGTAACACGCGTCGAGGTAAAGCGGCTTAAGCAGCCTTGCCGCCGACGACGCCGCTTTCTAGGGTGACGCGAAGCGGCAGGACGGCCTGAACGATGAGCGGCACGATCGATATCGAGGCGCTGTGCGCGGCCAAGGGCCTGCGTATCACCGACCAGCGCCGGACGATCGCGCGCGTTCTGTCGGCGGCGGTCGATCACCCCGACGTCGAGGAGGTCCACCGCCGTGCCGCCGCCATCGACCCCGGCATTTCGATTGCCACTGTCTACCGCACCGTCCGTCTGTTCGAAGAGTCCGGGATCCTCGCCCGGCACGACTTCCAGGGCGGACGGTCGCGCTATGAAACGGCGAGCGACGCGCACCACGACCATCTGATCGACATCGAAACGGGTCGGGTCATCGAATTCCACGATGCCGAACTAGAGGAGCTGCAGCGCCGAATCGCCGAACGGCTCGGCTATCGTCTCGTCGACCATCGGATGGAGCTTTATGCCGTCGCCGTGCCGGATACGGCGGCGTGAAGCCCGACGCGGTACGGCTGCGGCCGATCCGCGGACGGGGGTTCGGGCGAACTCGGACCTTTGCCGGGACCGGCGCGGCGGCGGTGTTTCTCGTTCCTTTTGAGCTCGCGATGCAGCGATTGTCGCGACGAGCTCGGCCCCGGTTACCGTGGCTGTTCCACCGCGCGCTCGCCCGTTCGCTTGGCATCCATGTCATTGTCCACGGCCACCAAGTTAGTGGTGGCGGCGTCCTGTTCGTCGTCAATCACCTGAGCTGGGCGGACATCCCCGTTCTGGGCAGTCGTATCCTCGCGGCCTTTGTCGCCAAGTCCGAGGTTGCCGCCTGGGGTCCGGTCGGCTGGCTCTCGACCCTCGCCCGCACGGTCTATATCGACCGTGAGCGGCGGCAGGCGACCGGTGTCGCGCGAAACGCGATCACGACCCGACTCGCGTCGGGCGAAAACGTCATCCTGTTTCCGGAGGGGACGAACAGCGACGGCATCGCGGTGCTGCCGTTCAAATCGGCACTGTTCGCCGCGATAGAAGGCGAAATGGGCGACGACTTCGTTATCCAGCCGGTGACGCTGGCGTATACGCGGCTGAACGGAATGCCGATCACCCGCGAGCGCCTGCCCGACATCGCATGGATCGGCGACACAGAATTAATGCCGCACCTGCTGGCATTCATGTCGCTCGGTAAGGTTCGCGCCGAACTGATCTTTCATCCGCCGGTTCGGCTCGGCGATTTCACCGACCGCAAGGTTCTCGCCCGCCATTGCCACGACGTCATCGCCGACGGCTATCGTCAGTTGATGCGCGGCGCCTGAACCGTCGCCGTTCGGGTCGCAGCGGCGCCCTTTCACCTTTCGTTGAAACCCGGCTGCTGATAGACCGTTGCGATGCAGCAACGGCCCCGCATTGCCCCGTCGATCCTGTCGGCCGATTTCGCTCGTCTGGGTGATGAAGTGCGCGCGCTCGCTGCCGCCGGGGCCGATTATATTCACGTCGACGTGATGGACGGTCATTTCGTCCCGAACCTGACGATCGGCCCGCTGGTGGTCAAGGCGCTGCGATCGCACACGACGCTGCCGTTCGATGTCCACCTGATGATTTCGCCCGCCGATCCGTTCCTCGAAGCGTTCGCCGAGGCCGGGGCCGACATTCTGACGGTCCACCCCGAGGCTGGCCCGCACATCCACCGCACCGTCCAGCGGATCAAGGCGCTGGGGTTGAAAGCTGGCGTCTCGCTCAATCCGGCGACGCCGGCGAAGGCGCTCGACTATCTCCTCGACGATGTCGATCTTGTCCTCGTGATGAGCGTCAACCCCGGCTTTGGTGGACAGAGTTTCATCACGAGCCAGCTCCGCAAGATCGCCGCAATCCGCAAGGCAATCGACGCGACCGGACGCACGATCGATCTGGAAGTCGATGGCGGCATCGACGCAGTAACCGCCGCGCAAGCGGTATCCGCCGGGGCTGATGTCCTTGTCGCCGGGACCGCGACATTCGCCGGTGGTCCCGACCGCTACGCTGCCAATATCGCCGCACTGCGCGGGCAATGACTGCCGCGCCGTCCGACAGCGCCGAACCGGGCAAAGTCGACGCGGCGGCGGAGGCACCGCGTGAGCTCGACCTGTTCGCCGAACCGTGCGGCGGCAGCGATGGCGACCGGCTGCGGCGCGGGGCCGGGGTGGCGGGCACCGACCAGGGGCTGAGCCTGACCGAGCGGATCACCGCCGGGCTGCACCGGTTGAGCTATCGCACCGCCCTTCACCGGATCCGGCTGCGCGGCCATTTCCCATTGAAGCTGCTCGCCGTTCCCGCTGAGCCGCTGCCCGGCAACGCCGCCATCGGCGCGCGGATCGCCGCCGGTCGCCTGCCCCATGCCGGTTACAACGCACCCGCGACCCAACGCTTCGCTGACCCGGGAGTACCGGCGGCGTGGCGCGACTGGGCGCACAGCTTCGCGTGGCTGCGCGACCTTGCCGTTGTCGCCGACCGCGAGCGCGGCGCCGCCATCGCCCAACCGATCGTCGTGCGATGGCTTGCCGATCACGCCGAGTTCGACGCCGCCGCCTGGGCTCCCGACCTGATCGCGCGGCGGCTAATCTTTTGGACGACTTATGCCCCATACATCCTGTCGTCGCCCGACCTCGTCTATCGCTCGACCGTCCTCAACACGCTTGCCCGGATGGCGCGGCATCTCGACCGCGTCGTCGAGAAACTGCCCGACGGGATGCAGCGCGTTACCGCCGCCGCCGGGCTGACCGTCGCCGCGCTCCTCATCCCGGGGGTCGACGCCCGATTGGTCCGCGCCGAAGCCTTGCTTGACCGCGCGCTCGCCGCCCTTGTCGCGGGTGATGGCGGCGTCGCCGACCGGGCGCCGGCCACGCAGATCGCACTGCTCGAACTATTACTCCAGGTTCGCGCCGCGCATACCGCGCGGGGACGCCGCGCGAGTGAGGACGTGGTCGTGGTGCTCGACCGGCTTGTCCCCGCACTCGCGTCGGTAGCGCTCGGCGACGGCGGCATCGGCGCGTGGCACGGTCCCGGCGTTGCCCCCGCGCGGCTGGCGGCGGCGTTTGCCGCATCGGGCCTCGTCGCCCGCCCGAGCCGCGCTGCCGGTGCCGGGGGGTACCAGCGCGCGACGGCAGCGACGACCTTGCTTGTCGTCGACGCCGCCCCGCCGCCGCAGGCCCGTGCCGCGACCGCCGCTCACGCCGGGACCCTTGCCTTTGAACTGTCGAGCGGGACGCAGCGGGTCGTGGTCACGTGCGGCGCGCCTGGCGTCCTGCCCTTGCCCGACGCGCTCGCGAGCGGGCTGCGAACGACGGCGGCGCATTCGACCCTGATTCTCGCCGACAGTAATTCGACCCGCATTCGCCCCGACGGCGCGCTCGGTCGCGGGGTCGAGGAAGTCGTCGTCGCGCGTCACGAAAGTGAGGACGGCATTTGGCTCGACCTTGTCCACGACGGCTATGCGCGCCGCTTCGGCGTCCGCCACCGCCGCCGATTGTTCCTCGCGGCGAGCGGAACCGAGCTGCGCGGGGAGGACAATCTCGAACCTGTCGCCGGAGCGCGACTGCGGCGGCGCGGGGCGCGCGCGACCTTCGACGTACGCTTCCACCTCGGCGTCGGGGTCGCGGCTACGCCGACCGCCGACGGTCAGGGGGCGCTATTGAAACTGCCGTCGGGGAGCGTTTGGCAGGTCCGTGCTCGCGGCGGCCCCCTGGCAGTCGACGACAGCGTTTGGATCGGCCCCGACGGCACCGCCGTGCCGACGAAGCAGCTAGTCATCGCGGCAACCACGAGCGCGACCGGAGCCGGCGGGGTCAACTGGTCGTTCACGCGCATGGGCAAATAGCGCCGAGTCGAGGCAGGACCTCGACCCGTCGCGCCGACAGTAACAGCAGTTCCGCCTGCTTTGCTTGCAAATAATTAATTGATGCAGCCCGATATTGTAGGATAAGTACCCATTGACTCTGTGGGGGTGACTAATGGTCGATCCAGCTGACCGACACTTGGCTGCCAAGCGCTTGGTGCGTGGCTTCATCGAAAAGCGCGGATTCCAGATTATCAAAGGCGCGACCGTCAACCAGTTTCTTCGCGCGCGTGCGGTCGATCTGGTCATCGATGTCGGAGCCAACGAGGGTCAATATTCGCGAAGTCTGCGCCGATGGGGCTACAACGGCGATATCGTCGCGTTCGAGCCGATCAGTGCCGCTTTCGCCAAGTTGACCGCGCATTTCACTGGCGATTCGCATTTTACCGCGCGGCATTCGGCGGTCGGAGCAGTTGTGGGGGAGGCGTCGATCAACATCGCCGATTATTCGGTGTTCAGCTCGATCAAGGCGACGACGGCGCTCGCCGAGCGCTTCGACAGCCGCGCGGCGACCGTGCGAACCGAGCAAGTGCCGGTCGTCCCGCTCGACTCGGTCGCCGAAACCAAGCGCGGAAAGGCAGTCTTTCTCAAGATCGACACGCAGGGTTTCGAACAGGAAGTCCTGAGGGGGGCGACGGAAACGCTACGCCGCTGCGTCGGCGTCCAGCTCGAATTGGCAATCGACCATCTCTACGAGGGTGTCTGGGATTTTTCCGAGGCGATGAAGTTCATGACCGACGCAGGGTTCTCACTCGCCCAGATCCGCCCGACCAATCCCAAGCACGATGACCCCGTTTCGGCCCTCGAGTTCGACTGCGTCTTCCGGCGCACCGACCAGCAGGCCTGACACCGCGACGGCCTGACGCTAGGCGCATGACGCGGGCCGCGCCTGTTGGCGGGGTGACGCGCGACGCCTTGCTCGCTACACGCGCGGCGATGGACCAGATCAAACTCACTCGCGCCCTCCTTTCGGTCAGCGACAAGACCGGCCTGGTCGATCTGGGCACGGCGCTCGCCCACCGCGGCGTCGAACTGGTGTCAACCGGGGGCACGGCGGCGGCGCTGCGCGGTGCGGGCCTCACGGTGCGCGACGTTGCGGAGCTGACCGGTTACCCTGAGATGATGGATGGGCGGGTAAAGACGCTCCATCCTTCCGTCCATGGCGGGCTGCTCGCGCGGCGCGATCTTGCCGCACACGTCGACGCGATGACGGCGCACGGCATCGGCGTAATCGACCTCGTCGTCGTCGACCTCTACCCGTTCGCGGCGACCGTCGCGCGCGGCGGGAGCCGTGATGACATCATCGAGAATATCGACATCGGCGGCCCGGCGATGATCCGGTCGGCGGCAAAGAACCATGATTTCGTGGCAGTCGTTACAAGCCCGGCCGACTATGCCGCGCTGATCGCCGAGCTCGACCGCGACGGCGGAACCTCGCTGGCGACGCGCCGCCGCCTCGCCGCGAGCGCGTTCGCCGCGACCGCCGCTTACGATGCGATGATCGCCAACTGGTTCAGCCGGTTCGATCAGGCCGAGACCTTTCCCGCCGTCAGGACGATGCCGACGCGGCTCGTGACGACGCTGCGCTACGGCGAAAACCCGCACCAGCGCGCGGCGCTGTATGTCCCCCTCAGCCCGACGGCGCGTGGAATCGGGCAGGCCGAACAGGTGCAGGGCAAGGAGCTCAGCTACAATAATTTGAACGACGCCGACGCCGCGCTCGAACTCGTCGCCGAATTCCGTGACGGCCCGCCGACAGTCGTCATCGTCAAACACGCCAACCCGTGCGGGGTCGCGACCGCCGCGACGCTGCTCGAGGCGTACAAGGCAGCGCTTGCGACCGACCCGGTCTCGGCATTCGGCGGAGTGATCGCGGTCAACCGCGCTCTCGACGAAGCAACCGCGCGGGCGATGACCGAGATTTTCACCGAGGTCGTCGCCGCCCCCGCTGCCGACGACGCCGCCAAAGCAGTGTTCGCCACCAAGAAGAACCTTCGTCTGCTGCTGACCGGCGACCTGCCCGACCCGGCGCGACACGGGCTGACGACGAAGATCATTGCCGGCGGGGTGCTCGTTCAGGAGCGTGACAGCGGTGTCCTGACTGAGGACATGCTCAAGGTCGTGACGCGGCGCACGCCGACCCCGGATGAGATGGCCGACCTTCGCTTCGCGTGGACGGTCGCCAAGCACGTCAAATCGAACGCAATCGTCTATGCTAAGGACGGCAGCACGGCGGGGATCGGCGCAGGGCAGATGAGCCGCGTCGATTCGACCCGCATCGCGGCATCGAAGGCGCGCGACGCCGCCGCAATCGCCGGGTGGTCCGAGCCTCGGACGATCGGCAGCGCGGTCGCGTCGGATGCCTTCTTCCCCTTCGCCGACGGGCTGATCGCGGTCGCCGAGGCCGGAGCGACGGCGGTGATCCAGCCGGGCGGCTCGATCCGCGATGCCGATGTCGTCGCCGCCGCCGACGAGCGTGACATCGCGATGGTCTTCACGGGAATGCGCCACTTCCGCCATTAAGTAGCGGCGGCGCGCGCGACGGTCAGGGTTTGAGTACCAGCTTGCCGTTGTTCGCTCCCGAATACAGCATCGTCAGCACCTCGGGGAAACGGTCGATGCCGACCTGGATATCCTCGCGCGGGGTGACCTTGCCCGCCTTGATCCACCCAGCGATCTCGGCCTGCGCGGCGGCGTAGCGATCTTCGAAATCGAACACTACGAACCCCTCCATTCGCCCGCGCGCGACGAGCAGATTCATATAGTTGCGCGGCCCCTGTACCTTCGACGGATCGTTGTACCCGGCGATCGCGCCGCACAGGACGATGCGGCCCTTGCGCGCGAGCAGCCCGAGCGCCGCCTCGAGAATCGGCCCGCCAACATTGTCGAAATAGACGTCGATCCGGCCCGGCACGGCGGCGGCGAGCGCCTTGAACATGCCTTCCGCCTTGTAATCGATGCACGCGTCGAAGCCGAGCTTATCGACGACCTCGGCACACTTCGCCGGTCCCCCGGCAATCCCGACGACGCGGCAGCCCTTGAGTTTGGCGATTTGGCCGACGAGCGCCCCAACGGCTCCGGCGGCGGCCGAGACGACGACGGTCTCGCCGTCCTTGAGCGCGCCCACATCGAGCAACCCGAAGTACGCCGTCATCCCCGGCATGCCGAGAACGCCAAGCCATGTCGGCGCGGGCGCTACAGCGGTATCAATCCGGCTCAAGTCGCCCGCGTCAGCCACGGCGAAACGTTGCACCCCGAACTGGCCGTAGACCGCATCGCCGGTGACATAGTCGGGGCTATGCGACTCGACGACCGTGCCGACCGCCCCGGCGCGCATCACCGCGCCGATCTCAACCGGCGCGATGTACGATTTGCCCGCGTTGATCCAGCCGCGCATCGCCGGGTCGAGCGAGATGTAATCGACGCGGACCACCACCTGACCGGGCCCCGCGACGGGGGCCGCCTCGTCGTCGATCGCCCACGTATCGGGGGCGGGCAGCCCGGTCGGGCGCTGCGCCAGCCGAACCGTGCGATTGATCGTCATCGTCTTTTCCCCTTAGCTGCCGTCTGCGACTATGCCGATTTGTAGATAATGACAAAAGTGGTGCCGGTCGGCATTCGCTTGGCAATAATCGATCGTATCACGTCATGCTCGGACGATTCC
>JBBRQR010000132.1:0-7991 GCA_038226115.1 Sphingomonadales bacterium
GCCGCTGTCGGGGCTTCCGGTCAGGGCTCCCTCTAAGTCGACGGACCCCGCCGGTAACGGACAGAGCTGCCAGCGAAGCAAGCCCTCGCCTCCACCACTCGACGGCCAAGGGTCAGAGTTCTGGACGCTCCCGGCTCATTCCGGCTCGTCGCGGTCGAACAGCACCCAGTCGCAGCCGGCGTGTTCGGCTCTGGACAGAACGTCCCACAAGCGGTCCGACACCTCGTCGGGCTTCTCATCGTCGAGCACCATGCAGGTGTGGGCGAGAAAGCCGTACGGATGACCGACGACAGGAATGCCGTGGTAGTCGACCGGCAGTCGGGGATCGCCGCCCAGCAGCGCGTCGATCGCCGCGAGTTCGGGTTCGGGCAGGCTGCCGGTCGAGACATTGGCGAGGCCGGTGATGCGCATGACGGGACCCTCCTTCAGGCGGTGGTTGCCGGGGTGTGATCCCCTGGGGGTGCGATCGAGACGTGAACCTCGCCGTTCATCGCCGTCAGCAGGAGGCAATGGCCCTGCGGGAGCAGCCACGCGATGTGACGGTTGAAGGCTTCGACGATGGCGAGCCGGTTCGCGGCATCCTTGCCTTCGAGCAGGGTCACTGCCCGCCGCATGCTGTCGTCCCTCCAGTCGCGCAACTGGCTGTCGAAGCTGTCGGCGTTGCGGTCGTCGGAAGATTCGAAAAACGCGGCGTCGAGGATCGAAGCCAGAACGACCGGCGTCAGTGGTTCGAAGTCAGCACCAGCATTGGCACCAAAGGCCGGCACGACGGCGATCGGGGCATTGTCGAGGTCCCAGCAGTCGTCGTTGGGCAGGACCAGAACATCGGTCGTCATCGTCAGCTGCTTCGCGACGCCACCACGGTCGACGATCGTCAGTTCGGCGGTGATTGCGTCGACGACCTGGTCGTCGGTGTCGAGCTTGGCTTCGAGGTCGTCCCCCACCGTGATCACCCGGTCGCCGGCGGCGACGACAAAGTGCAGCGTCGTGACCCGGGGCAGGTCGTTGTACCAGCGATAGCCGGTCAGGTCGGGATCGCCGCGGACGAGGAGTCCGCCAAGGTTCGAGTTGCTCACCTTGATTGCTCGGCCCAGGCTCTGCTCATAGGGCGCGTCATAATCGCCGATGATGATGAGGCCGTCCTCGGTCTTTTGCTCGGCTGCGTAGCCCCGGCCAAGGCCGCTATCCGCGGTTGCCGGAACGAACGATGCGAGGCCGCGCGCCGCCTCCGGCAGAGTGATGCCGAGATCGACCGCCCGCTTCCAGTCGGCGAAGCCGAGCCGGTGATTGGGTGCTTGCATGATAGCATGGTAGAGTGCTTTCTCGACGGCCTCGGCAAGGCGCGGGAGAAAGGGACTGTCGACCAGATCCTTACGCGTCGGCAGCGTCAGCTGCAGCGCCGGGCAGTCGTCGATGTCGACACGCGCGATCCATGTCTTGATGCGACCGATCTCGAACCGGTGCGGCAGTTCGTGGCGGATGGTCAGGCCGTGGAAATTGATCGTCGGATCTGGGACGAGCAAGCGGCCCTGCGCGTTAAACACGCCGATCCGTACGCCCTCGAAGCTCTCGACGTGGACGGCGCCGGCAAGGAAGTCGGCGCGCTTCTGACGCTCGTTGTTGAACACGACTGCGAGGGGGAAGTACCGGGCGGCGCGTTCGACGTGCTTGCCCATGTCGTCGAGCCAGTCGTGAGGGACGTCGACGCTGATCGTCGTGCCACGGCGGCGGACGCAGCCGTCGACGGCAGCGGCGGCGCCCGACGCCCATGCCGCCGCCGGGACTTCGGCTGACCAGCCCATGCCGTTGTCGGCTGTTCTGCTCGAAACGCGGACGCGGCGTCCGGCGAGGCTGAACACGCCCATGCCGGCGGGGTCCTCGCGCGCGAGTGTCGCCGTGTCCCAGTCGGACTTTCCGAGGGCGAGGAAGGTCGCCGGATCGGCAATGCCGCGACCGTCGTCGTCGATGCGCAGCGTCGCGGTACAGCCGTCGGGCGATGTTTCGTGCGACGTGTCGATTCGCACGGTCGTGGCACCGGCCCTGCGGGCGTTTTGCAGAAGCTCGGTCAGGATGTCGGCCGCCGTGCCGTTGAACAGCCGGGTAACCTTGGCCAGAATCTGCGGCGCGACGCGGGTCTGGATCGTCTTGAGCATGGCAGGTCTCCTGGTTCCGGCGGGCTGCCGGCGCACACGCCCGTCGACCCCTCCCCTTCGAATGCGTGTGCTGGGTAGCGACCCGGTCAGCCCGGTATGGCGGCGCGGAGTTCGCGTTCGGCGCGGAGCCGGTCGACCAGGTTGAGGTCGACATGGGTCTGGATCAGCCGATCGAGCGCGGCGTCTGTCAGCTGCGCCGGATCGAGGCGTGGACCCTTGGTCCGGGGCAGGAAGGCACGGCCGCTGGCGAGCGCGATGCGCCGGTTGCGCAGTTCGACGAGCATCGTGCCCATTTCGGCGCGCGACAGCTCGCTGGCGAGCCCGTGATATTTGGGGATGGCGTTAAAGCGGCCGAGGTTGAACATCTGCTCGGCGCGGAGCAGGCCGGGCCGGTCGCAACTCCGCCGCACGTGGTCGACGGTGAGCGACCGGTACAGGGCGCGAAGGCGGCCGTAGTGTTCGGACGAGGCGCGGAGTTTGCCGCCCTCGTCCGTGACGCGGGCGCACCATTCGCCGATGGTCGCCCAGTCGATCCGCGTTCCCGGAATATCAACGATCATAGTCCGGTCTCCAGGCGGATGCGCGCGGGCCAGTTTGCGGCATAGTCGATCTCCTGTTGAAGCCAGTTTGACGGGTAAACCTGGAACAGCTTGCCGCCGGCGAGAAGGATCGACTGGCGGTCGGCCCATTCGAAGACTTCGCCGAGCGTTGCAGCGACCGCGAGGCCGCCGAGGTCGGCGGTTGCGACGCGGCCCCAGCTGACGTTGCAGGCGGTTGGTGCGTGGTTGCTCGACAGCTTGGTGAAGACCGACCATTGGCGGTCGTCGCGGCGGTGGTCGAGGTTGCCGATGTAGCCGAAGGATGCACCAATCTGCGGGTGTAACCGTCGGACTATCTCGGTCGTCGCGCGCAGGATCTTGATCGCGCAGTCGCTGCTCGTCGTCATGCTCGGGGCTCCTGATCGGGGGTTGCTCCCTCGATCGTCGCCGCCTCCCCTTTGGGTGTCGGGGAGAGTGTCGAACCGCAACGGCAGGCTGTCGCTGGCAGGGGAAGCCGCTATGCGGCCTCGATGTCGAGGCGTTGCTCGAGCCGCTGCGCGCGTCCCATCCAGGGTTCTGGCCGGATCGTTTTTGCCCAGTCGGACCACGACGGGATGCGGCCGAGGTGTCGGCTAGGGAGAGAACATTGCTGCTCTCCCCCCGCCTCAGAACCGTACGTGACTCTCCCGAGTCATACGGCTCAAGCAGGTCCTATGCATCGCGTAGAAGCTCCGCTCCGAACCGTCGGCGAGTGAAACCCGCCTTCGCGTGGAGCTGGTCGTGGCAGAACAGGTGTAGCAAGCGGATATTCTTTAAACGCTCGCGCGATGGATCATCCTTTGCCAGAATCGTGTGATGCTCCTCGATCGCCTCTCCATTAAAAAGGCTTTCGTTGCACACCGGACACCGCCCCATTTGAGACTGGATCAGAATCGTCCGACGCTTCGATACCCGGGAGCCGGGCGTCTTTGTCGTTCGATCTTTCCAATATCGGCGCAGCGCCGGGTCGTCAGGCGACGCTCCTTGCCGCACCATGGGATGGCGCTCGATTCCGAGGAAGCCGAGCCGGGTAAGATACTGCCCCGTCTCGGTATCGCCGAACACCCCTCGGTCCTCGCGCGTGGTATCAAACCTGCCAAAATAGCGGGTTCGCTGCCATCGCCACGATTTTTTGGGATGCCGACGCATTACCCAGCGCATCAGCCGCCAAGACAGCCAATGGTCGAGCTTGTTGAACACCCGATTGGAAGCCGCGACCCGGAAGTAGTTGCCCCAGCCAATTATGATTGGCCGGAGCCGGTTGATCACGATCTTGGCGTTCAGCCCTCCAAGGGAGAGCACCTCATCGCGTATCCGGGCCTTGAACTTCGCAACCGACGCCTTGCTTGGCTGGATATACAGCTTGACCCCACGATTTGACCTCGGCGCATCGTACTGGCGAATATTGAAGCCGAGGAAGTCGAAGCCCTGAAGAATGTGGGTGATCCGGGTTTTCTCAGCGGAGAGTTCAAGCCCTCGCTGCCCCAGCCACGTTCCCATGACCCCGACGACCTGTTCAGCATCCTCCTTGCTTTCGCAAAAGACCACGAAGTCATCTGCGTAGCGTACAAGGAACCTTCGGTTTGTTGCCGCAGGGCGGCCTCGGATGATCCGGCGAATGCCGAGTGCATCCTCCATGCCGTGCAAAGTGATATTGGCCAACAGCGGGCTGATTACGCCACCTTGCGGTGTGCCCTGATCCGTTGCCGCCCAACTGCCGTCTTCGACAATCCCGGCCTTCAACCATTGCCGCACCAGTTCCCGACCGGGCGCAAGCCCGATTGATCGCAGGAGCGGTTCATGGCCGATGTTGTCGAAAGCCCCTTTGATGTCGGCGTCCACGATCCACCGCATGCGACCGCGAGGGTTCGCAAGATTGTAGATCATGGCGATTGCGTCATGGGGGTTTCGTCCGGGACGAAAGCCGTAACTGGTTGGCTCGAATCTAGCTTCCCATTCGGGCTCCAACGCATTCTTGACGCGGGCCTGCATGGCCCGGTCACGAACTGTCGGTATCCCGAGCGGTCGGCTATTGCCGTTTGCCTTCGGTATGTACACGCGTCGTGCCGGAGATGCTCGCCAAGGCTGATCCGCATGAAGATCGTTGACCAAGTTCATCCTGGCCTTCGACGTTCGCACTACAACCCTGTCGACTCCGGCGGTATGCTTACCTCTATTGAGCTGCGTGACACGCCGCACGCTGACCAGCGTGTTGGAGCGCGAGCGCAGCATCAGCTTCTGCAACGAGCGAAGTCTTTCGAGATCACCCGATTGCGACGCCCTGAAGATACGCATCCGCAGATTACGCACGTTGCGGTTAGCGCGCCGCCAATCGACGGCGTTCCACCCGCTCTGTTCCTCGGTTCCGTTTGCTAAGACATTGTCCTGCATCGAACTTGTCCCTCGGTTAGTAATCATTGATGCTCAAGTCAGGGAACCCACCTGTTCCACGTCAGCGCGCTTTCGCGTCGGGTATCTCCTCGTTGCCGAGGCCCGTATCCGGCCGGTTATGGATTCCCGTTGCCTTTCGGCGGCCGGCATTCGCTTCTTGGAACTTCCTCAGCCCGCTGCTGAATTGGGCCTTCCTTGCGGTCGGCTTGCCGAGGGGCGTGGTCACGCCGATCTCGGACAGCAACGGGGTTACTACGTTCACCAATCTTGAGGTGCGGTCCGGGTGGGGCGCTCTCTATACTCCGGGGTCGTGGTGCCTTCCGCTTCGGACGCGAAGGAGTCCGGAGCCTGCGCTGCATCCGGGAAGGTGGATACAGCCTGTGACCCGATCGCCGGTAACTCGTCATCCACCGGCGTTCACGTTGACGGAGCCTCATCAAGAGTTCGCTTGCGCTCGCCCTTTCGGACCTTCCCCTGTCTGCTCGGCCCGCCCGATGACTGGCGGCGCTTGGACGTGACTTCGAGCTTCGCACCCCGCCGTTACCAGCGACGCACGTCGAAGTGGGGATGGGTGTTCAGGCACTCACCCAGGGTCTTCAAACCCACTCAAATATTGGTGCATCGTATCGCACCTTCGCGGACGTGCTGCTCGCCGATCAGCCGGACGGGAACGACGCGGCCGTCGCTGTTTAAGATCGTGTTCCCGTAGATCGTCTCGAGCATGAATATGCCTTCCGAATGGTGTCGGAGTGCGCGATGTCGGAAGTCGGCGTGATGGGCCTTGGACTGATCGAACCAGTCGTGGAGGGGTTGATAGTCCTCAACCTTTCCGCCCCAGCTCTTTACCGAAGACAGCGAATGATAATAACAGTGTGCCATCGTCAGATCGCATGCTCGGTGGTGTCGTAATCGGTGAAGCGGTCGTTGTGCGTCAGCTGCACCGTCCCGGCGGCGACATTGAACTCGAACGTGCCAAAGCCGCCGTCGTTGTTTTCGTAACCGCCATGCAATTCGTCGAGCAAATCGTAGCAATAGGCTTCGATAGCTTCGGCGATCGGGCGATCATCGCCGCCGTCTTCTTCGTTGTCCCAGGCTTTCACCGAGACCGCCACCTCGCTGAGCGGCACCGACGTTCCGTCGGCGAGCACCGCGGTAAACTCCTCGAATTGCCCGCTGTCGCCGTAGCCGTCGTAGGTGGCGGTTACTATCGTGACGCCGCCGGTGGCGAGCGCGGCGAGGATTGCGGCCTTGCCGCCGATCGCTTCGAGCGCGGCGTGCTCACGGCGGTGATGGTCTGCGGCGAGGATGGCGTTGAACTCTGCATTTCCGCTCGGCAGTGGCAGGTGCGTAAGGGCGGCGCGAACGGCGTCGAGGTCAATCGACATGGTGGGTCTCCTTGTTTGGCGGTTCAGGCGACGAGACGACCGTCGATCGTCGGTGTTTCGAGCCGGAGATCGCGGCAGATCCGGGCGGCAAGCGTCGACGGTGTCGTCACCTCGCGCATCGCGGCGTGATGATTGCGCTCGCCGGTATAGTCGTTGCGGCCGCGGCAGCGGCGGTACATGATTTCACCGCCGCGACCGTTGCAGCTGAGCTGGATGTACGCCTCGTCGCTGTGAAGGGTAATTTCGCCGCTGACGGCGATGCCGCCCTGGTTGGCGCGGAGGTCGTAGTCGCCGCGGTCGTAGCCAAGCGCGTCTGAGAGCGCCTTCAGGGCGCGGCGGCCTTCGCTGTGGAACAGCTTCTTGCCGTCGCTATCGTAGGCGACGCCGCGGAGCGCGAGGGTCGTCAGGATGGGGTGACGGCGCAGCTCGCGGACGTTGTCGAAGCAGGCGTTGCGGAGGGCGCTGTCGTCGGCGCCGGTCGTCGCGGCGATCCCGCCGAGATGGCGCAGAAGCAGCAACACCGCCGGGTCGTGTTCGGCGCGCTTGCCGGCGCGGCGGCAGTCTTCGATTGCCGCGGTTACGCCGTGCAATGCACCGTCGATGGTCGTCAGCGCCGACGTGTCGAGCGCCTGGTTGAAGCGGAAGGCGATGTCGTAGTTCACCGGGGTCTCCTTTGAGTTCGAGCGTCGTCACCCCGGCCCCGCCTCCTCCCCTCTTTGGCACTCAGTCGGGCCTGGCAGCGATCAGCTCAGCAAAACGGTCGCGGACTGCAGGACCGCGCCGGTACGGCGTCGACATGCCGTAGTGATCGGCGATCGTGCTTCTGACGCGGGCGACCTGTTCGGCCTCGTCGTGGTCCGGCAAGCGTGGCGGCCACCCTTTGACGTAGCGCAGGCCGGGAGGCGGGGTGTCTTCGAGCCGGCGGCGCTCGGCGGCGCGAACTTTTGCGGCCGAAATGGCAGCGTGTTGGCTCGGACTGAGGATTTGGTCGGCGACGTCGGCGAGCCAGCACCCCGGCTGAAACGAAAATGTCGATCGTGCCTCGAGGTCGACAAGCGTGCCGAACAGCTCGGCGTTGCCAGCGCACGACGCGCTCGCCTCGAGGTCGTGCTTGGATGCAAGCACGCAAGCAGCACAGGACAGCCGCGTCCTGCCGTAGGTGGTGTAGGCGACGTGCAACGGGAGTGCGGCATGGTCGTGCAGGGCGAACACTTCGTCGGTCGACCAGTCGACCAGTGGGTGCCAGATCAGCCCCTTGGTCCCTGCCCTGTCGGTCAATCGTGGATCGTCGGCCGAGATCGGCGCAAGCCGTCGCGCGGGGCTTTCGGCGCGGCGAATGCCGATCACCGAGATGATCTCCTGACCGGCAAATTCGGTCTTGAGAAAACGCGTGATGACCGCGGCCTTGGCCTCCGACGTGCAGAACCGCAATTTGGCCGACGACCACGGGCCGATCAGGCACAGGGTCTCAAGGGCGGCATAAC
>JBBRQR010000133.1:0-7989 GCA_038226115.1 Sphingomonadales bacterium
GGCGAAGATCGCGCGGCTGATCGGGGCGGGCAGCGACGAGGTCATCGTCACCGATACGGTCTCGATCAACGTGTTCAAGCTCGCCGCGGCAGCACTCGCCATGAACCCCCGACGCCGGACGATCGTCACGGAAAGCGGCAATTTTCCGACCGACGTTTATATGCTCGAAGGCCTGTGCCGGTTGACAGGCGCCACGCTCGAAGTCGTCGCCGATCCGGTCGCGGCGCTGGGCGATGATACCGCGTTGTTGTTGTTAACGCAGACGAATTACCGCTCCGGCGCGGTCCGCGACCTCGCCGCAACCACCGCCGCCGCCCATGCCGCAGGCGCGGTCATGTGCTGGGACCTGAGCCACAGCACCGGCGCGGTCGAAGTCGACCTCACCACCGCCAACGCCGACATGGCGGTCGGCTGCGGCTACAAATTCCTCAACGGCGGCCCGGGAGCCCCGGCGTTCGCTTTCGTCGCGCGCAGGCACCACGCCGCCCTCGACCAGCCGCTGACCGGGTGGATGGGCCACGCCGCGCCGTTCGCGTTCGAGGACGGCTACCGCCCCGGCGACGGGATGGCGCGGCTGCTGGCGGGGACGCCGGGGATGCTCGGCATGGCGGCGCTTGCCAGCGGGGTGGCGACGTTCGACGGCATCGACATGGCCGCCGCCGCCGCCAAGTCGACCGCGCTGGGCGACCTGCTGATCGCGTTGGTCGAAGACCGCTGCCCCGAATTGACGATCGTCTGCCCGCGCGACCACCGCGGCGCGCAGGTCAGCCTGAGCCACCCGAACGCCTACGAAATCTGTCAGGCATTGATCGACCGCCGCGTCGTCGGCGACTTCCGCCCCCCCGACGTCATCCGCTTCGGCCTCCCCGCGCTCTACACCCGCTTCGTCGACGTGTGGGACGCGGTCGACGTGCTGGCGGGCATCGTCACGCACGAGGCGTGGCGCGCGGCGAAGTTCGCGGTGCGGCGCGCGGTGACCTGAGGCAGCTTGCCTCGACGGCGGCGCGTGACCATCTCCGAGCATTCAGCAGGGGCGAGCAAGCGACATGGTGCAACCGATCATCGCCGTCTCGATTGCCTCGGGCTTCGTCCTGTTCGCGGCGACCCCGCTCGCCATCGCGGCCGCGCGGCGGCATCCCGAGTGGCGGACGATCGCGCGGCTGACTCCGTTCGCGCTGGTGTCGTTCATCCTGTGGGGGGCGCTGCTGACGTGGGCGGTGTCGGACAAGCGCGACGACAGTGTCATCGCCAAGTATGTCGCGCGGCTGCGCGGGCAGAACCGGCTGCCATATATCGTCGGCGCGCTGGTCATCGTCGGCGTCGTCACAAGCGCGGTGACGTTCCTGCGTTAGACCGTCAGCACGATTTTCCCGACATGGTCGCCCGCCTCCATCCGGCGGTGGGCGTCGGCGGCGTCGGCTAGCGCGAAGGTCGTGTCGGTGACGGCGCGGAGCTTGCCGCTCGCGAACAGCGGCCAGACTTTCGCCTCCAGCGTCGCCGCGATCGCGGTCTTGAACGCGACCGGGCGCGGGCGCAGCGTCGAACCGGTCAGCGTCAGGCGGCGTGCCATGACAAGGCCGAAGTTGATCTCCGCCTTCGCCCCGCGCTGGAGGGCGATCGAGACGTGCCGCCCTTCGTCGGCGAGGCACGCGAGGTTGCGCGGGATGTAATCGCCGCCGACCATATCGAGGACGACGTCGACGCCCTTGCCGCCGGTGATCCCGGCGACCTTGTCGACGAAATCATGCGCCTTGTAGTCGATCGCGTGGTCGGCCCCGAGGTCGCGCGCGGCGGCGCATTTGGCCGTGCTCCCGGCGGTAACGATAACGGTCAGCCCGAACGCCTTGCCGAGCAGGATCGCCGTCGTGCCGATGCCGCTGGTGCCGCCGTGGACGAGGATCGTCTCACCCGCGACCGCGCGCCCGCGCTCGAACAGGTTCGACCAGACAGTGAAATAGGTTTCGGGCAGGCCAGCGGCGGCGATGAAATCGAGGCCGTCGGGGATGGGCAGGCACTGGCCGACCGGCGCGGTGCAGTATTCGGCATAACCGCCGCCCGCGACGAGCGCGCATACCCGGTCCCCGACCTGCCACCGCCCCGCCGCCGTCACGACTTCGCCCGCGACCTCGAGTCCCATGATCGACGGCGCGCCGGGCGGCATCGGGTAGAGGCCGAGGCGCTGGAGAATGTCGGGCCGATTGACCCCGGCGGCGTGGACGCGGATCAGCACCTCGTCGGCCGCCGCGACGGGAACGGGTCGCGTTACCGCCACGAGCATCTCGGGGCCACCCGGCGCGGCGGGATCGATAGCGGTCATGGTGGTGGGAATGGTCATGGCGGCGATATTGACTTGAGCGCAGGCCGGGTCAACGTCCGTTCGATGGACGAAGATCAGCCGCGCCCGAAACTCGACGATGTCGTTGCCGCTTTGGCGAGGCAGGACCTCGACCGGCTGTCGGTCGACGAACTTCATGCGCGGGTTGCCGTGTTGGAGGCGGAACTGGTGCGAACGCGGGCCAAGCTGACGGGCGCGACGGCGTTCCGCAGCGCCGCCGACGCGTTGTTCAAGCGGTAGCGGGAGGGTCCGTGTCAGTCGCCAACCGCTGCCGCTGTTCAGGGCAAAATTCTTCACCTGTCATCCCCGCCTGCGCGGCGATGACAGTCTGGGTTGGGGGCGAGCGGTTTGCGCCCGCCCCGCCGCCAGCTTCAGACGCCCGCGCTCGCGCTCGCCGCCACCAGCTTCCGCGCCAACCCGTCGCCGCTGCCGAAGACGATCCACAGCGGGGCTCCCGCCGCTGCCCCGATCGCCGTCAGCACCGCCAGCCCGCCGCCGAACAGCGCGATCATCGCCGTCGCGCCGCCGACCGCCGCGCGCTCGGTTGTGCTGCGCTCGTCCCACGCATTGCGCTTGATCGCGTCGCCGAGCCGCTGGATCAACGGCCACGCTGCCTTGCCGTCGACGGTGGCGAGCAACGCCGAACGCGCCTTGCCGAAGCCGTCCTCGCTATCGTCGCGGATCGCCAGCAGCCGCGTCGCCCATGCCGCGAGCGCCGCGCGCTGTTCGGGCGTCGCGCCCTCGGTCAGTTCGCGCGCAACCTTGTCTTCCATCGCTTCGCTCATCATCGGTCTCCTTCGTGTGGCGCTTTATCACGCTTTGCCGCGCGTGAGGGGGTTGTTTGCGCCTGACGTTAACGTAAACTGCCGAAAATTTTGGGGATGCGTGCATGGACTTCGACTTTTCCGATGATGCCAAGGCGCTGCGCGATCAGGCGCGGAAGTTTCTCGATGAGCGCGCCGGGCCGAAAGTCGCGCGCGCAGTGATGGACGGCGGCGACCGGGCACCGTTATGGCGGGAGGTCGTCGACCTCGGCTGGCCAGCAGCGCGGGTTCCCGAGGGCCATGGCGGAGTCGGCATGTCGTCGGAGGCCGCGTGCGTTCTCGCCGAGGAAACGGGCCGCAGCCTCGCGCCGGTGCCGTTGATGCAATCGCTGCTGGCGACCGAGGCGCTGCTGACGCTTGGCTCGGCGGCGCAACAGGCGCGGTGGTTACCCGGCATTGCCGATGGCTCGATCGTCGCGGTGACCGGCTGGGCCGAGGGCGGCGCTGCCTCCCCCGCCGTGGCGAATGCGCGGGTCAGCGGCGGCACCGTGCGCGGATCGAAATCACCCGTCGCCGACGCCGCTGCGGCGCATCTCGCAATTATCAGTGCAACAGGCGACGACGGGATCCAACTCTATCTCGTCGACCTGACCGGCCCCGGCGTCGAGGTCGCTCCGGTCGCGACGCTCGACCTTGTCCGCGCGCACAGCATCGTGACGCTGACCGACGCCCCCGCCGACCCGCTCGGCTCGCCCGGAAGCTATCACGACTGGCTCGACCGCGCCGCCGTGCTGTCGGCGTTCGAGGCGCTTGGCACGGCGACGGCGGCAATGGACATGGCGGTCGCTTATGCCAAGGAGCGCGTCGCCTTCGGCCAGAAGATCGGGCGATATCAGGGCGTCAAACACAAATGCGCCGATATGTTCATCAAGCTTGAACTTGCGCGCGGCCACGCGCTGCACGCGGCGTGGGCGATGGAATCGGGTGCCCCCGAACTTCGCCAGGCGGCAGCGGCGGCACGCGTCGCCAGCCTCGACGCGCTTGCGTTCTGCGCCGAGGAGAACGTCCAGATCCACGGCGGCATCGGCTATACGTGGGATAGCGACTGCCAGTTCTACTACCGCCGCAACCGCGCACTGGTCGCCGCGCTCGGCAGCCGGACGTTCTGGGCCGAGCGACTGGTACGGAGCCTCGAGCAGCGGAATGCGGTGGCGGCGTAAGTTCAGGTGTCATTCCCGCGCAGGCGGGAACGGCACGAGAGATTGAGGGAGGAACCAAGCGATGGACTTCAACGACACAACCGACGACGCCGCCTACCGCGCGACGGCCCGCACCTGGCTTGCGGCGAACGCGGGCGAGTATCGCGATCCGCCCACGGTCCCGTATTCGCGCGACGAGTTCGTTCGTCGGTCGCGGAGCTGGCAAAAGGCGAAGCACGCCGCCGGGTACACCGGAATCACGTGGCCGAAGTCGATGGGCGGTCAGGGTCTGTCGCCGATGCACAGCATCGTCTTCAGCCAGGAACAGAGCCGTTACCACACGCCGACCAGCCTGTTCGACATCGGGCTGGGCATGTGTATTCCGACCGTCTTTACCCACGGTCAGCCCGACGCGGTCGCGCGCTACGTCGCCCCGGCGCTCGCCGGTGACGAAGTATGGTGCCAGCTATTCTCTGAACCCGCCGCCGGGTCGGATCTTGCCGGTATCCGGACCAAGGCTGTTAAAGACGGCGACGACTGGGTGATCGACGGGCAAAAGGTGTGGACGACCAACGCGCACCTTTCTGACTTTGGCATCATCGTTACCCGCACCGATCCGTCAGCCCCCAAGCATAAGGGACTGACAATGTTCATCGTCGACATGCACGCCCCCGGCGTCGAGGCGCGCCCGTTGAAGCAGATGAGCGGCGGCAGCGACTTTAACGAGGTCTTCTTTACCGGCGTCCGCGTCGCCGACAGCCACCGCCTCGGCGCGGTCGGTGACGGCTGGAAGGTCGCGTTGACGACGTTGATGCACGAGCGCCTCGCGGTCGGCGGCAAGCCAAGCCACGCGCCGGGCTATGCCACGCTGATGGCGCTCGCCGCGTCGATCGACACCGACACTGGCCCGGCGATGGCGCAACGCGATGTGCGGCAGCGGATTGCCGCGAGCTATATCGCCGACGAAGGTATCAAGCTGACGCAGATGCGTGCGCTGTCGGCGCTCGCGAAGGGGCAGGTTCCCGGCCCCGAACAATCGATCAGCAAGGTCGTCGTCGCCAAGACGATGCAGGACATGGCCGCGTTCGCGATGGACCTGAGCGAGGCGGGTGGCTTCGTCACGACCGGGACCGACCCCGATCTCGCGCGGTTGCAGGGTAGCTACATGGCGTCGGCGGGGCTGCGGATTGCGGGCGGGACCGACGAAATCCTCCGCAATATCATCGCCGAGCGCGTCCTCGGCCTGCCCGGCGATTTGCGTCCCGACAAGGATCTGCCGTTCAACGCGAGCGTCGCCGCTTAAGCGGGGACGCGCGCGGCGATACGGCACCACATCACCCCCTTGGTTTGCCGCCGCGTCGCCGCTAAACATAGGGTATGAGGGGCGTTACCGGGATCGTTACGAGGGAGCGTGGTCGGCATTGCTGGCGAGCGTGCGGGCCGTGCTGACCACGGCGCGTGACCAGCCCGACGCGGAGCGGTTGAGCGCGACGCGCCTGCGCTTTGCCACCGAGGCGGCAGCGATCGGCGTGTGGGAAATAAGCCTGCCCGATCTGACCCTGACCGCGACGGCGACGATCAATGCGGTTTACGGCCTGCCGCCGGAGGTGCAGCCGACCCACGCCGCCGTCCGGGCGATGATCCATCCCGACGACGCCGCCCGCGTTCTGGCGCTCATCGATCGGGCGATGACGACGGGCGAAAGTTACCACACGGTCTATCGCATCAACCGCATCGACGGCGAGATCGGCTGGATCGACGCGCACGGCGAAGTCGATCGCGGCGCCGACGGCAACCCCGTCCTTATTCGCGGTGTCGCGCAGGACATCACCGCTCGCCGCGAAGCCGAGGTGCAGCTCGAACTCAATGCAGAATCGCTGCGCCTTGCGACCGACGCTGCCGAGGTCGGCATATGGGACCTTAATCTGACCACCGATGCCCTGACATGGACCGACCGGACGCGGGCGATGTTCGGCATTTCACCCGGAGTGCCAGTCACTCTCGACGATTTTTACGGCGGATTGCACCCCGACGACCTCGACGCCACGACCGCCGCCTTTGCCGCCGCCCTCGATCCGGACGTTCGCGCGCCATACGACGTCGAATTTCGCGTTATCGGCAAGGAAGACGACGTCGTTCGCTGCATGTCGGCGCGCGGCAAGGGGTTGTTTCTGGGCGACCGCTGCGTCCGGGCGATCGGCTCGGTTATCGATATCAGCCGCCGCCGTCGCATCGCCGAACGTCAGGCCTTTCTGCTCGCGTTGAGCGATGCGATGCGCAGCGAGGGCGATGCCCGCACGATCCTTGCGGTCGCAACGACCCGCCTTGGCAAAGAACTGCGGGTCGGCCGCGTCGGCTATAGCCTGTTCCCCGAAGATGAGACGACGATTACCCTCGAAACACCCTATGTCGATGGGGTCGAGCCGCTTGTCGGTACGCACTCGCTCGTCGGCTTCGATGGCCCCGCGATGGCGCGGAGCCGCGCCGGCGAAACCATCGTCGACGGCGACCTCGCCGACTCGACCGCATCGGCGCGGTCGGGCAGTCGGGCACTGGTGTCGGTACCATTCATCCGCGATGGGCGACTGCGCGCGACGCTGTTCGTGCAACGCTGCGCGCCCGGCGCGTGGGCCGACGACGATGTCGCATTGATCGAGGCGGTCGCGGTTCGGGTATGGGACGCCGTCGAGCGCGCTCGCGCCGAAGCGGCCACGAATGCCAGCGAAGTGCGTCTGCGCGACCTGAACGCTACGCTCGAACGCCGCGTCGCCGAAGCGACCGCCGACCGCGATGCGATCTGGCGCGAATCACGCGATCTGCTGCTGATTATCAACCTTGACGGGCTAATCGAGGCGGTCAACCCGGCATGGACAATGACTCTCGGCTATGCGGTCGACGAGCTTGTCGGGCACTATTTCTTCGAGTTCCTCGTCGCCGACGACATTCCCGCGAGCAATGTCGCGCTGGCAGCGATCGTCGATAAGCCGTTGCGCGAGTTCGAAAATCGTTATCGCCACAAGGATGGATCGATCCACGACTTCGCCTGGACAGCCGCCGAAGCTGCGGGGAAAGTATATTGTATCGCCCGCGATGTGACCGAGGAAAAAGCGGCGGCGCGCGAACTCGTGGCAGCGCAGGAAGCCCTCCGTCAGGCGCAAAAGATGGAGGCGGTCGGCCAGTTAACCGGCGGCATCGCGCATGATTTCAACAATATGCTTGCCGTTGTTCTCGGTTCACTCGAGCTTCTCGGGCGGCGGCTGGACGAGAACGACACCCGCGCTCGGCGTTACGTCGATGCCGCCAGCGAGGGCGCACGCCGCGCGGCGACGCTGACGCAGCGCCTGCTCGCTTTCTCGCGCCGCCAGCCGCTCCACCCCGAGCCGGTCGATGCCAACCGTCTCGTCGCGGGGATGTCGGATCTGTTGCGTGGGTCGCTCGGCGGCGCGGTCGAGCTTGAAACCGTCCTCGCCGGCGGGTTGTGGACGATCAATGCCGACCCCAACCAGCTCGAAAACGTCATCCTCAACCTAGCGATCAACGCGCGCGATGCGATGGGCGGCGAAGGCAAGGTGACGATCGAGACGCACAACGGCCACCTCGACGACCGCTATGTCGCTGCCGAAATCGGCGTCGCCGCCGGGCAGTATGTCATGATCGCTGTTACCGACGCGGGCGCAGGGATGACCGACGA
>JBBRQR010000134.1:0-7953 GCA_038226115.1 Sphingomonadales bacterium
GGCAGCCGCGCCCCGATCCGCGCCGGGGTCTATCGCTTTGCCGAAAACGCTGGCTGGGGCGACTATCTGCGGCAGATGCAGCGCGGCGACGTCGTGGCGCTCCGCGTGACGATCCCCGAAGGCCTGCCGTCGCTGCTGGTTCGCGACCGGCTGCTGGCCAATCCGCAACTGACCGGACCGGTTGCTACGCCAGCGGAGGGGTCGGTCCTGCCCGACACCTATGACTTCGCGGTCGGCTCGACCCGCGCTGCGGCCCTTACGCATATGCAGGCCGCGATGACCGCCGAACTGGCGACGCTATGGGCCAAGCGAACCCCAGCGACCGTCGTCAGGACCCCCGCCGAGGCGATCACGCTGGCGTCGATCGTCGAGAAGGAAACGGCGCTGGCGAGTGAACGTCGTGTCGTTGCCGGGGTTTATTCGAACCGGCTGCGGCAGGGGATCAAGCTCGATGCAGACCCAACGGTGATCTACCCGATCACCGGGGGCAAGCCGCTCGGGCGGCGCATCCTGAAATCTGAACTCGCACGCGACACCGGCTACAACACTTATCTGAAGCCCGGCCTGCCCAAGGGACCGATCGCCAATCCGGGCCGCGCTTCGATCGCCGCCGTCCTCGATCCCGCGCCGACTAAGGCGCTGTACTTCGTCGCCGACGGCAAGGGCGGGCACGTCTTTGCCGCGACCCTACCCGAGCAAAATGCCAACGTCGCCAAATGGTTCGCCCTCCGCCGCGCGCGCGGGGAGATGTAGTGACGTCGCGTCCCACGCCGCGCCGTCGGGCCGCCTCGCGCCCCGCCGCGCGGCGGGGAAGGCGTTCACCGCTGGCGTTTTTCGTCAGCGTCGTCGTGCGGATCGGCGCGATCGTGGTCCTCGCGTGGTTGGCCGGCTTCGCGTGGTTTGCGCTGACGCTGCCGGTCGCGGTGCCGCTCGCGGTGACGACCGACGCCGTTGTCGTTCTGACCGGCGGCGCGGGGCGGCTGGCTCGCGGAGTCGCGACGCTGGAGGCCGGGTCAGCGCAGCGGATGCTCGTTTCGGGCGTCGGTGAGCATGTCGGTGAGCGGATCGGCAAGCCCGCGCTCGCGGCGTTGGTCGGGGCCCCGCTCAAGCTGTTCAACGCGCGGGTCGATCTCGGCTATGCGGCCGTCGATACCCGGTCGAACGCGGTCGAGACGACGGCGTGGACGCAGCGCCACGGCTATTCCTCGCTGCGGCTGGTGACGTCGGCGGCACATATGCGGCGGGCGCGGCTCGAACTCGCGGCGCAGATGCCGCCGAAGGTTCGCATCGTCGAGGACGCCGTCCCAACCGAGCCGGGGGCCGACAGCATCGCGCGTGAATATAGCAAATATCTGCTCCGCCTCGCCGCGCTTAGCGCCGGGGCGACGTGAGCGCGGTGGTGCGCGGGCGCGCGGAAACGGCAATCGCCGCGCTGCGGTCGCTGGTCTTCACGCCGCTGTTCTACATCGGGTCGGTCCCGATCGTCGCAGCCGCGTGCGTTGCGGGGCTCAGCGGCTCGGCGGCGGTCATCACGCTGTCGCGCGCGTGGGCGGGATGGTTCGCACTGACGGCACGGGTCGTGCTCGGCATTCGCTGGCGGGTCATCGGCACCCTGCCCGACCACGCCGCCCTCGTCGCGTTCAAGCATCAGTCGGCATATGAGACGATCATGATCCTGTGGCTGTTCGCGCGACCGGCAACGGTGCTCAAGGCGGAGCTGCTCGATATTCCGCTGTGGGGACCGGCAGCGCGCGCGCACGGGGTGATCCCGGTCGACCGCGCCGGGTCGGCGACGGCGCTGCGGGCGATGCTCAAGGCGGGCAACGCAGCGAAGGCGAGCGACCGTCCCGTCGTCATCTTCCCCGAAGGTACCCGCACGCTTCCCGGCACCGCGCCCGATCTCAAGGCGGGGCTGGCGGGGTTGTACCGCGCGCTCAAACTGCCGCTGGTCCCGGTCGCGCTCGACCTTGCCGGGTGCTGGCCGAAGGGATTCGTCAAATATCCCGGCACCGTCACCTTCGCTGTCCAGCCGACGATCCCGGCGGGCCTCGATCGCGATGAGGTTGAAACGCAGGCCCATGCGGCGATCAATGTGTTGAATAGCTTATGAAACGCATCCCAGTCTGGCTGACGTCGGTTCCGCTGATTATCGGCGGGCTCGTCTATTGGCATTTCTGGAGCGGGTGGCGCGATACGCTGCGCGCCGACCTCGCCGCCGTGCTGCCGACGAAGACGGTGACGATCGGCGGCTTTCCGTATCGGCTCGAGGCCGATGTCGCGTCGCCGCGCTATACCCTTGGCGGTCCACTCCGGCTGACGCTCGACGCCGTTCGCGCCAAGGCCAATCGTAACCCGTGGCAGCGCGATCTGACCGTTGTCCGCACCGAAAGTCCTGCCGTTAGCGCCGCCATTAACGGGCTGGCAGGGGCGGTGGTCCACGCGACGGCGGCAACCGGAGTAACGAGCGTTCGCGTCGGCGCTGCTGGAATTGCCCGCCTTTCGACCGTCCTCACCGGCTTCACCGCGACGACCGCGCTGTTCGCCGCCCCCATCACTGCGACGATGTTCGAAGTTCACCTCCGCGAAACCCGCGCGCGGTCGAACGAGGCATGGTCGGCAACCCCGCCGCAGCAGGCGCAGGTTGTGCTGTCGGGGACCGGCGTCCGTTTTGGCGGCGGCGCGTCGCTCACCTTTGCGCTCGATGCCGGGATCACCGCGACGGCGCGGCTGCGCAACTTTGCCGGATGGAGCCAGGGCGGAACGGTCGAAATCCGCGAGGCCACCCTCCGCGATGCGACCGGCGAAGTGGCGCGGCTGACGGCGAGCATTGTACCCGTCGGCGGGACCCTGCGAATGACCGGAACCGTTACCACCGTCTGCCCCGCCGCCGTCGCCGCCGCCGTCGACGGAACCGTCGCGCCGCGCGAGTCGCGCCGCCGCACCCCCGTTCGCCTTGCGCTCAACGGTACGCCGGGGTTCTTCGTCCTTGCCCTCGTGCCCAATGACACGTCGACGGCGGTGCACGGGCAATCGCCGCCGTGCCCGCGCCTCCGGTAGAACCCTACGGTTTCAGGTGCCACCCGTTCTTGAGCAGGCGAAAGCACAGCGCCCATAATGCCACGTCGATCACCGCGATGACGACAGCGCCCTGGCCCGCCAGCCCGTCGGCAACGCCGAGGAAACCGTAGC
Organism: Sphingomonadales bacterium; assembly: GCA_038226115.1. GTDB lineage: Bacteria > Pseudomonadota > Alphaproteobacteria > Sphingomonadales > Sphingomonadaceae > Polymorphobacter_B. Next base: position 3,190 of record JBBRQR010000134.1, read on the forward strand.
GGAAGCCGTCGATGATATAAAAAAACGGGTTGGCATGGCTCAGCCACTTCATCGCCGGTGATACCCGGTCGATCGCGTAAAACGTGCCCGACAGCAATGTCAGCGGCTGGACGACGAAATTGGTCACGGCGGCGGCATGGTCGAACTTGTCGGCCCAGATGCCGGTCAGGATTCCGAGCAGGCCGAGCATCACCGCGCCCATCGTCCCGAAATACACGACCACACCGAAGTTCGCGATCGGCACGTCGATGCCCGGGGCGATCAGCATGACAAGATAGACCGCCGTGCCGACCAGCCATGCCCGCGTCACCGCGCCGCCGACCCACGCGACGAGCAGCTCGCCCGGTGACAGCGGCGGCATCAGGACGTCGACGATCGTCCCCTGGATCTTGCCGATCAGTAGCGACGACGACGTGTTGGCAAAACTGTTCTGGATCATCCCCATCGCGATCAACCCCGGCCCGAGGAAGTTGGGGTAGGGGACGCCCATCACCGTCGTCTGCGCCCGCCCGAGTGCGAGGGCGAAAATCGCGAGAAACATTAACGTGGTGATCGCTGGCGCCCAGACCGTCTGGAGCTGGACCTTGAAAAAGCGGCGCACCTCCTTCAAGTAGAGGGTCTGCAGGCCTTGCCAGTTGACCCCGGGGATCACAACCTCGCCGGGTTCGCGGGCGATTCCGGACAGGATCGTTTTATCGAGCATGGCTTGCCTTAGCCGCTGCTCCCCTTCAGCCGCAAGGCCAGACAGGACTCGCCGCATGTCGTGGACCGACGACCGCATCGAAATGCTCAAGGCCCATTGGGACGCCGGGAAGACCGCAAGCCAGATCGCCGAGGCGCTCGGCGAGGGCGTCAGCCGCAATGCCGTCATCGGCAAGGCGCACCGCCTCGGCCTCGAAGCGCGTCCGTCGCCGGTCAAGGTGAGCGAAGTCGTCGCTGCGGTGGTCGACGCGGTTGTCGGAGCGGCGGAGAGCGTAGTCGCGGCGGTTACTGCGCCCAAGGTGCCCAAGCGTCCGTCGCGCCCGGCGGTCCCGGCCAAGCCGGTGCGGACGACGCTGCTCGATCTGTCGGAAAAGGTCTGCAAATGGCCGATCGGCCACCCCGGCGAGACCGATTTTCATTTTTGCGGCAAGGCGGCGCAGGCGAGCTTCCCGTACTGCACCGAACATTGCGCGATCGCGTATCAGGCACAGTTGCCCCGTCGCGATCGGTCGCGACCGCCGCCGCCGGTAATGCCGGGCATGGGGCCGCGCCGCTAACTACGGCGAGGCTCGCGGCAGGGGCTCAGTCGATCTTGAGCCGCACGAACCCCATTCCGCCCCAGCGGTCGCCGCCATAAGCTGCCGCGAGATCGCGCCCGACGAAATTGCGCGCGACCTGCGATCCGACGCCGAACTTGAGATGCGGGGCAACGCGGAAGTCGCGGATCGCACCTAATGCGACCTTGCCGACGGTGAGCGGACGCGCTGCCGGGCCGATGGCGGCGGGCAGCAATTCGTCATTGTCGATCTGCTCGGCGCGGCCATACACGGTCCAACGGTCGTCGGGGTGGACCGCGCTCTCGAGCACCCACGCGTTCAGCGCCGGACCATGTTTTTCGACCCCGCCGAACGCACGCCGTTGCGCCCAGATCGCCGTCGTCGACCAGAACCCGCTCGGCCCGATCGGTAGGGTGTAGATCGCGCTCGCCGACCAGCGCCGCTCGTTGATGTCGGGGTTGAGCTGCTCGGGCGACACCTGCCGCGCCCAGCTGAGCTGAAGCGACAGGCGCTTCGTCGGGTTGATGCTCGCCCGGATCGCGACCGAATCGAGTTTGGGGGGCTCGATGTCGTAGCGGTGCTGATCGGGCTCGCGGCCCTTGTAGCCCGACGCCTCGATCTTGACCGCGCCGACAATCAGCCCGCCGGTGACGACGCCTTCGGTGATGTGCATCGAATCGACCCAGTGATGGCTGATCGGTGCTTCGGGCGTATCCATGATCGACAGGCGGTGCATGAACGCGGGCGGCCCGAACGCCGGTTCGCCGGGGAGGCCGACGTAGATGAACGCGCTGCTGTGGTCGGACAGTTTGTAGCTGTAGCTGACGCTTAGCTCGGCAAAAAGGTCGTGGGGATGCTGGCGGTCGACGAGTGGGGATTTGCCATCCGCGGTCTCACCGGTCGCGAGGAGAAGGGGGTAGCCGCTCGCCCCCATTAACGGGTCGGGTGACAGCATTGCGCGGAACTGGACGTGTCCCCGCTCGCCGAGATCGCGCGACGCCATGCCCATGACCATCCCCGCGACGAACGCCTTATCGCCGCCGCGCGGGCCGCTTTGCGTGTCATAAACGCCATTGAGCATCCCGTGAAACATGATCGTCCAGTCGCCCGACATGATGTGGAGCGCCTGATGCGGCGAGGTGTCGGGCTGCCAGCTCGTCCCCGACGCTTCGCGGTTCATCGGATAAGGGCCGAGCGCGGCGGCCATGTGCTGCATGTCCATCCCGGCCATCCCCGCCATGGCGTCATGCGCTGCGGGCACGACGGGGGATGCAGCTGCCGGCTCCGGCATCGCCATTCCGGGCATTGCCATCTGCGCGTCGGCGCCGGTCGCGGCGATAAGCGCCGCGCCTATCATCAACAGCCGCATCACGGTCAGATTCGCTCCTTCACATAACGCCCCGGCGCGTCCTCGATCGCATTCGCCGGGTGCCGCGCGGGGAGGTGCGCGCCTGACTGCGGCGTCAGCCACGCGAGCCAGTCGGGCCACCAGCTGCCCTTGGTCTCAGCCGCGATCTTCTGAAATTCGGCGAGTGTCGGCGGCAGGATCTCGCTCGTCCAATACTGGTATTTCTTCATCGATGGCGGGTTGACCACCCCGGCGATATGTCCCGATCCGGCGAGGATGTAGCGGATCGGCCCGGTAAAGATCTGCGTCATCTTATAGACCGACTTCGCCGGGGCGATGTGGTCGTCGCGGCCCGACTGGATATACGTCGGCGTCTTGACCGTCCGCAGGTCGATCGGCACCCCGGCGACAGTGATCCCGCCGGGCTTCACCAGCAGATTGTCACGGTACATGTCACGCAAGTAGCTGAGGTGCCAGCGCGCCGGGACATTGGTCGCATCGCTGTTCCAGTACAGCAGATCGAACGGGAAATAGTCCTTCCCAAGCAGGTAGTTATTGACGACGTAACCCCAGATCAGGTCGCTCGGGCGCAGCGAGTTGAACGCCGCCGCCAACGTCCGGCCGTCGGTGAAACCGCTCGTCTCGCTGTTCTTCTCGAACATTCGGATCGCGGCATCGTCGGTGAACACCTTGAGGTCGCCCGCTTCGGTGAAATCGACCTGCGCGGTGAAGAAGGTCGCCGTCGCGACGCGGTGCGCCTCGCCCTTTGCCTCGAGCAACGCCAGCGCGGCGGCGAGCACCGTCCCGGCGACGCAATAGCCGATGACGTGGGTACTTTCCGCCCCCGTCAGCTTCAGCACCTGCGCGATCGCGGTCAACTCGCCCTCGGCGACATAGGTGTCGAGCGTCGCGTCGGCGAGGCTGGCGTCGGCGTTCTTCCACGACACGACGAACACCGTCAGCCCCTCGGCGACCGCCCAGCGGATGAAGCTTTTCTCCGCCGTCAGGTCGAGGATGTAGAATTTGTTGATCCATGGCGGGTAGATGACGATCGGCGTGGTGAAGACCGTCTCCGTCATCGGCGCATATTGAATCAGCTGAAACAAACGGTTTTCGAACACGACCTTGCCCGGCGTCGCCGCGACGTCGCGTCCGACGGCAAACGCGCTTTCGTCGGTCATCCGCATCTGCCCGCGATCGAGGTCGCCGAGCATGAACTCCAGCCCCTTGAGCAGGTTTGCGCCGTTGGTGTCTCGCGTCGCGGCGAGGACCTCGGGGTTGGTCAGCGGAAAGTTCGCCGGGCTCATCGCCTCGACGAGCTGCTTTGTATGGAACACGGCCTTCGCCTTCGCCTCCGGCTCAAGGCCTTCGAGCTCGCCGGTTGCCTTCAGGATCGTCGCCGACGCGAGCAGGTACGTCTGGCGGATCAGGTCGAACGCCGGGGCGTCGCGCCATGCCGGTGCGGCGAAACGCTTGTCGGTGACAGCAGCGACCGGAGTCGCGGTGGCACCCGGCAGAAACGACTGCCACAGCGTCATCGCGTCGGTCGCGAACTTCACGCCGGTGGCCATCATCTTCGCCGGGTCGGCGGCGGCGGCGCGGGCGATCGCAGTCCATGTCGCCGTCACGCCGAGCGGGTCGTCGCCGCCGAGTTCGGCGAATGGCGTGTTGCCCCGCTTGGCGGCGAAGTCGGCCATCATCGTCTGGCTGCGCGCCATCACATCCTGCCACCGCGTCAGGTTGAGCGGATCGCTCGGTTCGGTCGTCGGCTCGGTCATCACTCTCTCCCGGTCGCCCCCGCTTTGGACCGCGCGGCGGCCGTCGTCCAGAACCGCCTGCGGATAGCTTCCAAGGCTTTGCGCGTTCGACTTGCGCGTCTATAGACGGTGCAGGCCGGTCATCAGACGCCGGCGGTATTGGGAGCCATGGTCATGTTGAAGACGATGTTCACGGTCGCTGCACTCGCACTCATAGCCGCAGGTCCTGCCGCCGCGCAGATGCCCGCCGCCCCGGCGGGCGCAATGCCCAAGTGTTCGGCGACGGTCCGCGATTCGTGCGATCAGTCGATGACGACGGAGAAGAATGCGATGTCCGCCGAGCAGGCGATGAAGAGCGGTGGCGTCGGCGACCGTGCCAGCGACAACGCGGGAAAGATGA
>JBBRQR010000135.1:0-7907 GCA_038226115.1 Sphingomonadales bacterium
GCGCCCGACGATCTTCGACGCGCTGCCCGCCGGACTGCCGCGACTGGTTCCCGTCGGGCGGCTCGACATGAACACCGAAGGGTTGTTGCTGCTGACGACCGACGGCGCGTTGAAGCGTGCACTCGAGCTCCCGGTCAACGCCGTGTCGCGGCGGTATCGGGTGCGGGCGTACGGCGAGGTCACGCAGACGGTTCTCGAAGGGCTGATCGAGGGGATCGAGATCGACGGGATGCGTTATGGTTCGATCAACGCCGATATCGAGCGGCGGACCGGGCGTAACCTGTGGCTGACGGTGACGCTGACCGAGGGCAAGAACCGCGAAATCCGCCGCGTTCTCGAATTCCTGGGGCTGCAAGTGTCGCGGCTGATCCGCGTCGCCTACGGCCCGTTCGACCTTGGCGACCTTGCCGCGCGCGCGGTCGAGGAAGTCTCCGCCGATGCCATCGCCGGACTGCGCCGTTCGATCGGGAAGCGCGGGGAGTGAGGATCATCGACGGTAATCAGCGATGAGAATAATCGCGGGCCAATGGCGCGGGCGTCCGCTCGTCGCGCCGCCGGGCGGGGCGACCCGCCCGACGAGCGAACGCGCTCGCGAGGCCCTGTTCTCGATGCTTGCGAGCCGCCTCGGCTCGTTCGAGGACTTGCGCGTCGCCGACTTTTACGCCGGAACCGGCGCGCTCGGGCTCGAAGCCCTGTCGCGCGGCGCGGCGCACGCGACGTTCGTTGAGCGCGACCGCGCGGCGGTGACGGCGCTCACCGCCAATATCGCGCGAATGGCGGCACAGGCGACGACGACGGTGCTAACGATGCCGGTCGAGGCGGTCGGGCGCGCGTTCCAGCCGTTCGACCTGCTCCTGCTCGATCCGCCATATGGTGAGGGTCTCGCGCTGGCCGCCCTCGCGCGGCTGGTCGAATACGGCTGGGTCGCGCCACACGCCCTCGTGTCGGTCGAGACGGCGAAGGGCGAGGCACTGGCGCCCCCCGGCTTCACCCTCGACACCGTCCGCGCCCACGGCAAGGCGCGGCTGCACCTATTCCGCTACGACCTGCTACCCGCAACCGCCGACGCCCCTGACGCATAACAGCGAGGGAACGAATACGCGCGCCCCGTAGTTGTTTCGTTGCGTTCGGGAGAGAGTAATGGACCGGGTCATCGTCGCGGCGTTCGTCGCCACTTTCATCGCCGCCGTTGCCGCCGTTGTCGGTGTTCCCGTCATCGCCTAGCGGGTGCCGACACTGGTATCCGGAACCGCAGCAGCGGCGGCTGATGCTCCGCGCGCCAGATTCGCGGCAATGAACAACGACCACGATGGCCATCTGTCGGCACCCGAGCGTCGCGCGGGCACGATCAAGCGACGCCGAACGGGCGTCGTGAGGACCGCGGCATAAAGTCGGCGGAAGCCCCATCCCGCAAGCGCGCTTATCTGCACGAGCAGGTGACAAAGCCCGCGACGTTCACTAACTGTTCGCCAATGCTTCCTGCCGCGACCCCTGCCGAACCGCCGTACATGGACGGTCTCAACGCTGCTCAGCGCGAAGCCGTGCTGACGACCGAAGGCCCGGTGCTGTTGCTCGCGGGGGCGGGCACCGGCAAGACCCGCGCGCTGACCAGCCGTCTCGCGCATATCATCTTCACGCGGCGGGCGTGGCCGTCGGAAATCCTCGCCGTCACCTTTACCAACAAGGCAGCGCGCGAGATGCAGCACCGGATGGCCGGTCTGCTTGGGCCGAGCGCGGAGGGTATGGCGTTCCTCGGCACGTTCCATTCGGTCGCGTCGCGGATGTTGCGGCGGAATGCGGCCCTCGTCGGGTTGGAACCCAATGTTTCGATCCTCGACACCGACGATCAGTTGCGGTTGCTCAAGCAGGTGCTCGTCGAGGCGAATATCGACGAGAAACGCTGGCCGGCGAAGGGGCTGGCGAGCTTGATCGATCGCTGGAAGAACCGTGGCTGGACCCCGGCGAACGTGCCTGCTGTCGAGGAAGGTGGGTACGACAACAAGTCGGTCGCGCTCTATGCGCGGTATCAGGAGCGGCTGGTCAACCTCAACGCCGCCGATTTCGGCGACCTGCTCCTCCATATGCTGACGATCTTCACGACGCACCCCGACGTGCTCGCCGAGTATCAGCGGCGGTTCAAATATATCCTCGTCGACGAATATCAGGACACCAATGTCAGCCAATATCTTTGGCTGCGGCTGCTCGCGCAGGAGCGCAAGAACATCGCTTGCGTCGGCGACGACGACCAGTCGATCTATTCGTGGCGCGGGGCCGAGGTTGCCAACATTCTGCGCTTCGACAAGGACTTCCCCGGAGCGGCTGTCATCCGGCTTGAACAAAATTACCGCTCGACGCCGCATATTCTCGGCGCGGCGGGCGGGCTGATCGCCAAGAACAGCGGGCGGCTCGGCAAGACCTTGTGGACCGAGCGCAACTCGGGCGACCGGGTCAAGGTCGTCGGCGTGTGGGACGGGCCGGAGGAAGCGCGGGTGACGGGCGACAGCATCGACCGGCTCAGCCGCGAAGGCGCGAGCCTCAACGACATGGCGATCCTCGTCCGCGCCCAGTTCCAGACGCGCGAGTTCGAGGACCGCTTCATCACCACCGGCACGCCGTACAAGATCGTCGGCGGGTTTCGCTTCTACGAACGCGCCGAGGTCCGCGACGCGATCGCGTATCTGCGCGTCGTCGTCCAACCCGCCGACGGACTGGCGTTCGAGCGCATCGTCAACACCCCCAAGCGGGGCCTTGGCGACAAGGCGATGCAGGCGCTCCACGCTTACGCGCGCGCGTCGGGCAAGCCGCTGTCATCGGCGGCGGCGCAGCTGATCGAAACCGACGAGCTGACCCCCGCCGCGCGGCGCTCACTCGCCGCGTTCATGGGCGACCTGACGCGGTGGCGGGCGCAAGTCGACGACCTCCCCCACCCCGAGCTCGCGCGGATCATCCTCGAGGAGTCGGGCTATGTGGCGATGTACAAGGCGCAGCGCAGCACCGAGGCCGACGGGCGGATCGAAAATCTGATCGAGCTGACGCGCGCGATGGAGGAGTTCGAGTCGATGACGGCGTTCCTCGACCACGTCAGCCTCGTCATGGAAAACGAAAAATCCGACGCCGAGGAGCGGGTGACGATTATGACCCTCCACGCCGCCAAAGGCCTCGAATTCGACCATGTTTTCCTCGTCGGGTGGGAGGAAGGCGTGTTTCCATCGCAGCGCGCGCTCGACGAAGGCGGCAACGCGTCGTTGGAGGAGGAGCGCCGCCTCGCGTATGTCGGCATCACGCGGGCCAAGCGTTCCGCAACGATCAGCCACGCCGCCAACCGCCGCATCTACGGCCAATGGACATCGAGCATCCCGTCGCGCTTCGTCAGCGACCTCCCCGACGACCATATCGAGGTGTCGAGCACGATGAGCGGCGGCCCGAGCCTGTGGCGCGCCGCGCTGGCGGGCGGTGACCCGTTCGCCGACGTCACGCGCGGGACGGGACGTGGCCCCGGCTGGGCGCGCGCAACGGCAATGGGCGGCGCGAGCGTTCCGGGACGCGGCGGATTGCAGATCGAAGCCCGCGCGAGTGCGGTCAGCATCGGCCAGCCGGGGCGTAAAGACGTGCGCGTTGGCACCCGCGTGTTCCACTCGAAGTTCGGGTACGGCGCGGTGACTGCGCTCGACGGCAATAAGCTCGAAATCGACTTCGAGAAAGCCGGTGCGAAGCGGGTGTTGGACAGCTTCATCGAGGTCGTGAGCTGAGCGATCAGGTCGCGTCATGGGGCGGTTGCGCGCGGCACACGCTGCCGTCATGGCGCCAAAAAAACCTCGGAGATCGTTGCGCTCACCAACAACGTGCTTGGCAGATTGATTTTGCTGGTCTATCAATGATACAGTATATCATCGCACGGAGCCACCATGAGTCGTCCCCCCCTCGCCTTCGCTGTCATCCTGTTGGGGAGCACCGCGCTGATTTCACAGGCCGCGCGAGCTGCCGTGGATGCGGGGCCGAGCACGGTCGATGAGATCGTCGTCACCGCCAAGCGGCTCGATGCGGCGCGCGATGCAATTCTGCCGAGCCTGGGCGCGAGCAAGTACACCTTCGACCGCGCGGCGCTGACGGCGCAGCCGCAGGGGCAGGACCGCAGCCTGAACAGCGTGCTCCTCCAGGCTCCCGGCGTGGCGCAGGACGGCGATGATGAAATTCACATTCGTAACGAGCATGGGAATGTGCAGTATCGGCTGAACGGCGTCATCATCCCTGAAAGCATCAGTGGCTTCGGTCAGACGGTCGACACGCGCATCGCCAAATCGATCGAGTTGCTGACCGGCACACTCCCGGCACAATACGGCTATCGGACGGCGGGCGTCGTCAACATCACGACGCAGGCGGGAGCGTTCGATCTCGACGGTGATTTTGGCGTGTACGGCGGGTCGAACGTCAATTTCGAGCCGAGCTTCACGCTGAAAAACTCATCCGGCGGCATTAATTACTTCGTCTCGCTCAGCTATTTGCGTGACGACCTCGGCATCGAGAACCCGACCTCGCAACGCACCGCGATCCATGACCGGACCGATCAGTTTCACGGCTTTGCTTATGTGTCGGACATTCTGTCGGATACCAGCCGGATCACCGCTTTCGGCGGGGCGGCGACCGGGCGGTTCCAAATCCCGAACAACCCCGGACAGACGGCGCTGTTTACCGTCAATGGCGTGACGAATGCCGATTCGGCGCGGCTCGATCAAAACCAGCACGAGAATAATTATTACGGCGTGCTCGCGTATCAGTATTCGGGCGCTGCGCTGTCGTTTCAGGTCGCACCGTTCGTGCGTTACTCGCGCACCGTTTTCACCCCCGATCCGCGCAACGGCGACATCGCTTTCCGCGGATTTTCCGATCGCTCCCGTTCGTCGAGTCTCGCCTTCGGTCTACAGGCCGATGCATCGTACAAGCTTTCCGACAAGCATACCGTGCGCGGCGGCATTTTCTTTCAGAACGAGCGGACGCGCTCGTTCGTCCGGTCGCTGGTGTTGCCAACCGGCGCACCGAACGCTGGCGGCGGCTTCTCGCCATGTACACCGGCGAATTTCGACCTGTGCGTCCAGACGAGCAGCACTCCGTTCGGGGGCACCGTTGCCGGGAGCAAGACCGGGCAGCTGTACGGCGTCTACCTCCAGGACGAATGGTCGATCACCCCCGAGCTAACGCTCAACTTCGGCGGGCGCTTCGACGCGGTGCACGCCTTCACCACCGAAAACCAGTTCAGCCCGCGCCTCAACATCGTCTACCAGCCGACGAAGGCAACGACCTTTCATGCCGGCTACGCGCGCGATTTCACGCCGCCGCCGCAGGAGTTGATCGGAACGACGACGCTCGCGGCATTTGCGAGCAGCACGAAGGGATCGGCGGTGCTGACGGCCGACCCGGTCAAGGCCGAACGCGAGCATTATTTCGACATCGGCGTCCTTCATAATGTGACGCCTCAGCTAACGATCGGGGTGGATAGTTATTATAAGATCAAGTGCAATCTGCTCGACGAGGGCCAGTTCGGCGAGGCATTGTTGTTGGCTCCGTTCAACTATGCGCAGGGCTATGCGTGGGGCATCGAGGTTACGACGGCCTACAAATCGGGTCCACTGACGATTTACGGCAACGCGACGCGTGGTCAGGAGCAGGGCCGCAACATCGTCTCGAGCCAATTCTTCTTCGCACCCGACACGCTCGCCTACACCGCCAACCACCGCATCTTCACCGACCACAACCAGTTCTGGTCGGCGTCGGCCGGAGCGAGCTATGTCTTCGATGATGGCATCGGTAAACTGACCCCGACGATCGATGCGATCTACGGCGACGGCCTGCGCGCGGGTGACCCGAACGGCGTCATCCCGAATGGCGGCAAGCAGCCGTCGTACACCGTGCTCAACCTCGGCATCGAGCAGAGCCTCAACGGTCCCGGCATCCTCAAGGGCGTTGCGATCCGCTTTGACGTGGTCAATGTCGGCGACAAGAGTTATGCGATCCGCGACGGGTCGGGTGTCGGGGTCGGCGCACCGCAGTTCGGCCAGCGCCGCGCCTTCTTCGGCGGGATCCGCAAGACGTTCTGATGCGCTTGATCGATCTCCTCACCGACAGCGATGCGGTTCGTCCGGATCCCCGCCACGGCGGCGCGACGCCCGTGCAAGCGGTCGGCATTACCCGCTGGCTCGATCAGGGGGCGATCGGGCTGTCGGCGTTGTGCCTGCTTCATTGCCTCGCCTTCCCGCTTCTGATCCTCGCGCTGCCTGTCGCCGGGGGGATCCTGCCGCACCAATGGTGGGTCCATCCCGCCATCTTCGTGCTCGCGGTGCCGATGGCGACGGTCGCGCTGGTCCGCGGGTTTCGGCATCATCGCGACCGCCGCCCGGTCGTCATCGGCGGTATCGGTCTGGCCTTACTCGGGGTCGGACTGCTCGCGGCGGAGGGATCGGCGATGGAGATATTGTTCACGGTCGCGGGGGGCCTGATCGTCGCCACCGCGCACCTGCTCAATCGACGCCTCGGCAAGCATGGTCACGCGCCAAGTACCTGACCCTCGGGTTGCGATCGGGCGTAAATCCGATCATATCGCGCGTGTGTCGACCGCCGCGCACCAGCACCGCCTGCCCGCCGGCGATGCGTTGGCGACGGCGGCACAGTCGGTGTTCGAACGCGCTGGCGACCAGTGGACCAACCTGCGCGCGACGGTCTTCGATGTTCTGATGCGCTTCGACCGCCCCGCCTCCGCGTATGAAATCACCGAGGCCGTGTCGCAAGCCGTCGGACGCCGTGTGACGGCCAACACGGTCTATCGCATCCTCGACCTGTTCGTCGGCGGCAACATCGCCGCCCGCGTCGAAAGCAGCAACGCCTATATCGTCAACGCCCATCCGGGCTGCCGCCACGATTGTATTTTCCTTGTCTGCGATCGGTGCGGCAACACCAGCCACGTCGACGACGACCGCATTGCCACCGATATTCGCGCGGCGGCGGACAAGACGGGGTTCAAGACGTTGCGCGCTGTCCTCGAGATGCGCGGCCTGTGCGGCGAGTGCGCCTGACGGTGCGGACGCAATCCGGTTAGGGTGTTAATGCTCGCGGCAGGAGCAGGCTCGCGTCGCCATAGCTGTAGAACCGATACTCCGCCGCTACGGCATGAGCATAGGCCGCCTGCATCGTGTCGAGGCCCATCAGCGCGCTGACGAGCATGAACAGCGTCGATTTGGGTAGATGGAAGTTGGTCAGCAGCCCGTCGACCACCGCGAAATGGAAGCCCGGCGTGATGAAAATCCGCGTATCGCCGCTCCACGCCGCAAGACCATCGGGGCTCCATGCGCTCTCGAGCAGGCGCGCGCTCGTCGTACCGACGGCGATGACGCGGCGGCCCTCGGCCTTCGCGGCGGCGATGCGCGCGGCGGTGGCGGCGTCGATGCTTCCCCATTCGGCGTGCATCGCGTGGTCGTCGGTGTCGTCGGCCTTGACCGGCAGGAACGTCCCCGCGCCGACGTGCAGCGTGACGGTTTCGCGCTGCACCCCGGCGGCGTCGAGCGCGCTCAGCAGTTCGGGGGTGAAGTGCAGCCCGGCGGTCGGCGCGGCAACGGCCCCCGGCTTGGCGGCGTAGATCGTCTGATAATCGTCGAGGTCCTGCGCGTCGACCGCGCGCTTCGAGCTGATGTACGGCGGCAGCGGCATCGACCCGGCAAGCGCAAGCGCCGCGTCGAACGGTAGCGCGCTGTCGAAGCGCCAGCGGATCGCCCCATCATCGGCGCGTTCGATGACGACCCCGGTGAGACTGCCGGGACTCGTCCCACCGAAGTCGATCCGGTCACCGACCTTCAGGCGCTTGGCGTTCTTGACGAAGCTCCACCATTCGCGGTGGTCGATCCGTTGATGGAGCGTGACGC
>JBBRQR010000136.1:0-7741 GCA_038226115.1 Sphingomonadales bacterium
CCCTTTCGAACTCGGCATCATCCGCAGCCACTATGTCGGACGGACGTTCATCCAGCCCGGCGACCAGATTCGCAATTTGGGGGTTAAACTCAAGCACAACGCTAACCGCGCGCTGATCAACGGCAAAAAGATCGTCCTGATCGACGATTCGATCGTGCGCGGCACGACGAGCCTCAAGATTGTTCAGATGCTCCGCGATGCAGGGGCGGAGGAGGTCCATATGCGGATTGCCAGCCCGCCAACGCGCCACAGCTGTTACTACGGCGTCGACACGCCCGAACGCTCGAAGCTGCTCGCCGCCAACATGGATGTCGCCCGAATGCGCGACTACATCAAAGTTGACAGCCTCGCCTTCCTGTCGATCGACGGCCTCTACCGCGCGCTCGGCGAAGCGATGCGCGACGACGCCGCGCCGCAACACTGCGACGCGTGCTTCACCGGCGACTACCCAACGCGCCTGACCGACCAGGAAGACGCCGAAGCCCCCGACCAGCTAACGATGCTGGCGGAAAGAATGATGTGAGCCCGTTTGCGGGTAAACTCGCCCTCGTCACCGGGGCGTCGCGCGGCATCGGGGCCGCCACTGCCGAGGCGCTCGCGGCTGCGGGGGCGCACGTCATCGTTACCGCGCGGACCGAGGCGGGGCTGATCGAACTCGACGACCGGATTGCCACTGCTGGCGGGGCCGCGACCATCGCCCCGTTCGACCTAAAGGACAGCGACGCGATCGACCGGCTCGCCGCCGCCGTCGCCAGCCGCTGGGGCAAGCTCGACATTCTGGTGCTCAACGCCGCGACGCTCGGCACGCTGACGCCGGTGCCGCATATCGCGCTGAAGGAGTTCGACACCGTCGTCGCGCTCAACCTGACCGCGAACTGGCGGCTGGTCCGCGCGTTCGACCCGCTGCTCCGCGCGAGCGACGCGGGGCGTCTGATTACGTTAACCTCGTCGGTCGCCGCGACGCCGCGCGCCTATTGGGGAGCCTATGCCGCGACCAAGGCCGCGCTCGACACCCTCGTCCTGACTTACGGCGAGGAAGTAGCGGGCATCACGCCCGTCCGCGTCGCGGTCGTCGACCCCGGCGCGACCGCGACAACGATGCGCGCGCGCGCCTTCCCCGGCGAGGACGCGGCGACGGTCAAGCCGCCATCCGCCGTCGCCGACGCGATCGTCGCGCTGCTTGGTGAGGACTGGCCGAGCGGGCTTCGCCGCCGCGTCGGGTAACCGGACGCCGCCGCGCGACGAACCTCCCGTGGCGCGACACGTCGCCTGCGCCTAGGGTCACCGCATGCTCCGCTTCCTTCTCGCGCTCCTCGCCCTCGCTCTTCCCGCCGCTGGCATCGCGCGTTCGCAGCCCGCGACTGGCATCGCGCAGGCGGTCGTCGATAACCCCAACACCCGTGTCGAGCTGATCGCCGCCGCCGCCGACGCGACCGGGGCGCGGACGCTCGGCATCGTCCTCACGCCCAAGGCCGGCTGGCACAGCTATTGGTCGAACCCCGGCGAGGCGGGTTTCGCGCCCAAGGCGACATGGACGCTGCCCCTCGGCGCGAGCGCCGCGCCGCTGCAATTCCCGGTTCCCGGCACGCTGCTCGTGTCGGGGCTGATGAACTATGTCTACGACCACGCCGCGACGCTGGTGACGACGGTGAGCGGACCGGCGGGCGTGGTCGGCGTCACCCTCAACTACCTCGTCTGCACCGAGGAAATGTGCGTCCCCGAAAGCGCGAAGCTGACGCTCGCCGCCGACGCCGCGCCCGACCCGCGCGTCGCCGCCGCTCGCGCCGCGCTGCCGACGCCGCTCCCCGGCGCCCGCTTCGCCGTCGACAATGGCCGCTTCGCCCTTGCCGTCGCGGTCCCCGATCCGGCGAGCGTCACCCACGCCTATTTCTTCCCCGCCACCGACGGCGTGGTCGATTATGCCAGCCCGCAGGTCGTTACCGTCGCGGGCGCAGACCTGCGGATCGAAACCAAAGCCGCCGCCAAACTGGCTGTCACCATGAGCGGGGTACTCCGCGTCGAGCGCACGGGGAGCGTCACCGGATATTCCTTGACCGCCGTTCCCGGCGCAGTCGCCGCCGCCGGAGCCGCCCCCGGAGCGACCGGTGGCACCCTCGCGCTGTTCGTGTCCGCTCTGGCCCTCGCCGTTGCTGGCGGCGTCGTCCTCAACGTCATGCCATGTGTCTTCCCGATCCTCAGCCTGAAGGCGCTCAGCCTCGCCAAGGGTGGCGCGACGCCGGCCGAGGCGCGCCGCGATGCCCTCGCCTATACCGCCGGGGTCATCGCCGTCTGCGTCGCGTTGGGCGGGGTCGTGCTGGCGCTGAGCGCGGCGGGCGACGCGGTCGGCTGGGGCTTCCAGCTCCAGAATCCGCGCGTCGTCGCCGGTCTGCTGATCCTCGTCACCGCGATCTCGCTCAACCTCGCCGGCCTGTTCGAACTCGGCAGCTTCGGCGGCGGCGACAGCCTCGCGAGCAAACCCGGTGCGGCGGGCAGCTTCTGGACCGGCGCGCTCGCCGCCTTCGTCGCGACGCCGTGCACGGGGCCGTTCATGGCGGCAGCGCTCGGTGCGGCGCTCGTCCTGCCGCCCGCCGCCGGGTTGGTCGTGTTCGCTGGTCTCGGTTTCGGCCTCGCGCTGCCGTTCCTCGCCATCGGCTTCATCCCCGCGCTCCGCCGTCGCCTGCCTAAACCCGGCGCGTGGATGGCAACCTTCCGCCACCTGCTCAGCCTGCCGATGTTCGCCACCTCGCTCGGCCTCGCATGGCTGCTTGGGCGGCAGGCAGGCGTCGGCGGCATGGCGGTCGGTCTCGGCGGCGCGGTCGCGGCGGGACTCGCGCTGTGGTGGTTCGGCGGACGCCAGCGCGACTTCGCCACCGGCTGGCCGCCGCTCGTCACCGCCCTTGCCGTGTCGGTCCTCGCCGTCGCCGCCGTTACGCCCGGAATGTCAGCCCCGCATGGCAGCAGCACGACCGACGCCCCCGCCGGCCTCGCCGCCGCCCCGTTCAGCGAAGCGGCGCTGGCCAGCCTCCAGGCGAGCCACACCCCGGCGTTCGTCTATTTCACCGCCGACTGGTGCCTGACGTGCAAGGTCAACGAGCGCGGCGCACTGAGCGACCCCGCCGTTGCCGCCGCCTTCCGCGCGAAAGGGGTAAAGACCCTCGTCGGCGACTGGACGTCGAACGACCCCGTGCTGGGCCGCTTCATCCGCGCCCACAACCGCGCCGGCGTACCGCTATACCTGTTCTACCACGCCGACGGGCGGGTGGAGGCGCTGCCGCAAGTGCTGACGGCGGGGACGCTGACGGCGTTAACTTAGGTCTTCGCCTTCTGCTCGGTCCCGGTAAACACCACTTCCGCTCCCGCCTTCACCGCCGCCGCCAGCTGCTCGATGTCCCAATTCGTCAGACGGACGCAGCCATGCGACGCGCGCTTACCGATCAGGCGCGGGTCGGGGGAGCCGTGGATGCCGTAGGTTGGCTTGGTCAGCGCGATCCACGTCGTCCCGATCGGGTTGTTCGGCCCCGCCTTGATCGTCAGCTTGCCGAGGCCGGGATCGCCGAAGGTCAGGCGCTTGGGATCGAAGGTGTACGTCGCCTTGGTCGCCACCGTCCGCACCTTGTATGTCCCATCGGGCGCGGGGCGTTCCTGGCTGCCGACCGTCGCCGGATAGACCGCGAGCAATTTGCCGCCGTCGCCGAACGCCTTGACCGCCTGCGCCGTCTTGTCGACCTCGATCTTGGTCACGGCCCCGCCCAGCTTGGTCTTGCCGACGGCGGCGACGGTGATCTCGGTCCCGGCCTTCGCGAAGTCGGCTCCCGGATTGAGTGCCTTGAGCAGGTCCTCATCCATGTGGAAGCGTTCGGCGAGCGCCTCGACCGGGCCGGAGAATGCGGGCGAATCGAGTTTGGCGAGTTCGGCCATGTCGGTCGGCAGTTTCTCGACGAACGGCCCGGCAACGTCGGCGGCAGTGATCGTGTAGCGCGTCACGGTCATCTCGGCGTCGGCAGCGACGAGCTTGTCGATCACGGCGGCGGGTGTCGCATTGGCCGGAAGGTCGTTCGCGACGACATAGCTCGACATCGCCAGCTTAAGGTTAGAACCCGGCTTGCCATCGATCACACCGGACGAGAAATGCGCGCGGTCGAGCAGGATCTCGATCCGGATCAGCGCGCGTTGCGCTGCGGTAATTTTAGCGGGGATGACGATGGCGCCAGCGGCGGCGGGGATCGATGGCGCGTCGGTAGCAGCTACCGCAGTTGTAGCTATCGAGGTTGCAGGCTTGACGGCGGGGAGGGCCGCAGCGGCAACGGGAGGCTTGGTCGCAACGGCTTTCGGTGGCTCGGCGAAGGCGGCTCCGCTCGACAACAGGGCAGCAAGCGTGACGGTGCGGAACATCGACAAATCCCAATCGTGCTATAGTCGCCGCATTAAGGTTCCGGGAGTGCAATGGTTCCGATACTCATCCTCGTTGCCGCCAGTGCTGGTACTTTGCCGATGCTGAGCGACTGCGTCGCCCTCGCGCCACCCGGCGCACTGGCCGCCAATGCCGCGTCGTTGACCGGCCTCGTATGGGCGCCGTTCCACCGCCTCGAAATCGGCTGGGTCGTCTATGCGCCGAAGATTGCCGCCGAGATTGCAACCGCGTGTCCGGTGGCGACGCCGGGGTTCGCCGCTGCGCTCAGCATATGGCAGCGCGGCCATCGCCTTGCGCCGACCGGTGTGTTCGACCCGCTGACGTTCGCTGCGATGAAGGCGAAGTGGCAGAGCGCGCGACCGTTCGTCCATATAAATGGGCGCACCGCGTGCCCACTGCCACCCGCCGTCCTCGCGACCGCGCTGCCGGGCGAAAGCTATGGCAAGACGATCCGCCTGCGTCCCGGCGCGCTTACGGCGTTCCGAGCGATGCTGGCAGCGGCGAGGCGTATTCCTGCAATCGCCGCCGAGCCACGCTCACTGACGATATTTTCCGGCTACCGCGACCCGGCGAGCGACGCTGCCCGATGCGCGACCGAGGGTAATTGCAACGGGATCGTCCGCGCGACGTGCTCGGCACACCGGACCGGGCTGGCGATGGATCTGTGGGTCGGCACCGCGCCCGGCCAACGGCCCGATTCGAGCGCCGACACCAACCGCGCGGCGATGACCGCCGGACCGCAATATCGCTGGCTATTGGCCAACGCCGCGCGCTTCGGCTTCGTCAACTACGTCTTCGAACCGTGGCACTGGGAGTGGACGGGCGAGGCGATCTAGCCGCGCCCGTCACACCCCGTTCACGCTGCCTTGAGGACCTGTTCGATCTTGGCCTGCGCCGCCGGCTCGTCGATATTCTCCATCGCCGCGAGCTCCCGCGCCAGCCGACCGATCGCCGCTTCGTAGATCTGGCGCTCCGAATAGCTTTGCTCGGGCTGATCTTCGGCGCGGTGGAGGTCGCGGACGACCTCGGCGATCGACACAAGGTCCCCCGAGTTGATCTTGGCCTCATACTCCTGCGCCCGGCGGCTCCACATCGTCCGCTTGATACGTGGGCGGCCCTTGAGCGTCGTCAGCGCCTCGAGCAGGGTCGCCTGGCTCGACAGCTTGCGCATACCGACGCCTTCGGCCTTGTTGGTCGGCACGCGCAGGGTCATCCGCTCTTTTTCGAACCGCAGGACGTAAAGTTCGAGCTGCGTTCCAGCGATTTCCGAGCATTGCACCTCGGTAACGCGCCCGACCCCGTGCTTGGGATAGACGACGTGATCGCCGACGACGAAATTGAGCGGCTTGGCGGCCATGGATGTTCCCTTCTGAGTCCGGTTCGCTCGGATGGCCAACGCGGCAGCACCACGGCGAGAGAGGACGGTTGCTGTGTGCCTTCGCTATGCGGTCCGACGCGACACGCGCCACGACCCTGCTCGTGCGTCACGGAACAGCGACGCAAACGAAGTTGTAACACAAAAGGAGCGGGTTTTCCATTATTTTCTAAACCTCTCCGTTTGCGGAGAGGTGACCGCCAAGTGGCGATAGCCCTTGGCGTTACGCGGAGCCTTGGGTCACTGCCCGTCAGTGCCCGCCTTGTCGCTGAAATACTTGTCGAACTTGCCCTCCTCGCCCTTATGGGCATCGGCGTCGGGCGGGGTTGCGCCCTTGACGGTGATGTTGGGCCACGATGCGGAAAAGGTTGCGTTAAGCTCAAGCCACTTATCGAGGCCGCCTTCGGTGTCGGGCAGGATCGCCTCGGCCGGGCATTCGGGCTCGCACACGCCGCAGTCGATGCATTCGCTGGGGTTGATGACGACCATATTGTCGCCTTCGTAAAAGCAATCGACCGGGCAGACCTCGACACAGTCCATGTACTTGCACTTGATGCAAGCCTCGGTCACCACATACGTCATTGCTCGAAACCCCTGCACCGCTCGGTCGCATCGTTGCTAGACGGGGATGAGCGCTCCCGTCAATCCTGTCGGAACGTCGCGCGCCCGCAGCGGTAACGCCGCATCCAGTTCATGTCGCCGCGTCAGGTCGGCGTACATCTGGCACGCTTCGACAAAGGGGCCGCGATGTTCGGCCAGACCGAGGACGCGGACGACGACGACATCGTCGCGCTGGGGGAAGCTGACCACCGACCCCGCGCGGACCAGAGCCGAGGGGCGATCGATGACCCGACCATCGAGCCGGAGATGGCGGCTTTCACATAACCGCTGCGCGTCGGAGCGCGATTTCGTCAACCGGGCGAACCACAACCATTTGTCGAGCCGCAACCCCTGACCATGGACCAAGTGCTACCTTCCTTTCATCTGCTTGAGAATCGCGAATGGGGAATCAGACGGTGCGTCGACCGGGTCGACGCGGCGCGGCTCAGGACGGACGCCGCCCCATGCAAATGCCGCTGCGCCGTCGACGAGGCGCGGGCGGTAACCGAGCGCGCGCATCAGCCGGGCAAACGGCTCGCGGCTCATGCCGACGCTGGCGATCCAGTTGGCATCGGGGACGAACGGTGTGCGCCCGTCGCGCTGGTCGTGCATCGCCCGCGCCAGCCGGTCGACCATATCGATACGGACGGCGAAGGGAGCGCCGTGTGCCAGCACCCAGAAGCCGGCGACGGCGTAATAGGCCGGCGACACGGCGGCGGCGACATCGATCGTGACCAGCCCCGGTGCCGGGGGCTGGGGCAGAACCGCGTATCCCGCCGCGACCGCCCATAACGCCAGCCGCCACCGTGTCGGTTCGGGGCGCAGCACGGCGGCAATGAAGACGTGGACGACGCCGATGCGGACCCCGGCGGTGACGAGCGATTTGCGATCGGCACGGGTCAGCGCGTCGACCTGACTGCCGACATCGGCGCGAAGCAGACAGCCCATCGTCTCGACCAGCCGGACGATCAACCCGCGTGCCGCTGGCGACATGGCGGGCGCGAGGGCGGCGACGCGCGTCAGTGCGCCGAGTTGCGTCGAGCGGCATGCGGCGAACCACGCGGCAAGGCGGTCGGCAACGGCGCGACGATCGGCGAACGGAAGATGTTCGAGCGCGCGGTCGGTTTCGATGCGCGGGCTGAGCGCGTCGCGCCCGGCGGTCAGCTTGCCGACGCGCGCGCCGCACCAGAGGATTCGCGGTGGGGCAACGCCGTCGAATGCGAGCGCAAAATCGGCGTCGGGAGCGGCGACGAGCGCGGCGCAGCGCCGGGTGAATTCGCGCGGCAGGTGGCGTTCGGCGGCGGCGAGGAGCATCCGCTTTTCCCCCGCCCGCGCCGTTGGGTCGGCGGTGAAAC
>JBBRQR010000137.1:0-7722 GCA_038226115.1 Sphingomonadales bacterium
CGCCGCACGCATCGGATTCGAGGTCGGGGCGATACATGCCAAACTCGGCAACGCGGGCGCGTTCTTCGGGGGAGATCACGACAGCAACCCCTCTACTTCCACGAACTTCTGAATCGCCGTCCACGTTGTTTCCAGCGCGCTACGCGTGTCCCACGCGGTGTTGAGCTGATTGACGCGCTTGTCGGGGTCGATGGGGTATTCATGCGCCAAAATGTTGCGCGCCCGCACGGCATCCGCCCAGATATCCTGGCTAGCCAGGATCCCGAGATGGAAGGCACGCCGCGTGACATCGACCGAAGTCAGACGCTCGATCTTGCCATGCTCCATGATCTTGGAGATTACTTTCAACGTGCGATGCAGCGCGTCCTCGAACTGCTCAAATCGCTTGAGGAAAACCAGTACCGACGAATCGTCGTCGAGCGGCAGCACGTCGATACGCGCGGCGTCCATCGGCATCAATCGCGCGACGTCTCTAATTGCCCGCGTGAAACCGGCCGACAGCCGATCAAGACTGGCGAAATACTCGCGAAGTAAGGCGCGTTCTTCGGCTTTTGTCACAACACGATCCCGTCCCGATAGGCGATCTGCGCGATTGGGACAGGAGAGTCCCCATGTTGCGTGGCGATGATATCGACACGCTGTTCGTCGATTCGCGCAAATAGACGGTCGAGGAACTCGCTCTTTGCCTGCCAAAAATCAATTTTGTTGAAAATTTCGACGTGGAGGTCGATGTCCCCCCCTCGCCTCGCGTCATCGACTCGACTTCCAAACAGCCGCACGACGGCATCCGCCCCAAAAGTCAGCCTCGCCGCCGCCTTGATCGCGGCGACTTCATGCGGTGTCAGCCTCACGCTGCGACCCTCACCGCGGCGACCTTCGTCGTAAGCCAGCCGTGCATTGCACTCGCCACGTCGCGGCCGTCGCGGATCGCCCACACCACGAGCGACGCCCCGCGCACAATGTCGCCTGCCGCAAATACTCCCGGCAGGTTTGTCATCATCGCCATATGGTCGAGGCGGAGCGTGCCCCAGCGGGTGACCGCGAGGTCGGGGGCGGCGAAGTTCTTGGGCAGATCCTCGGCGTCGTACCCGAGCGCCTTGATGACGAGGTCGGCAGGGATGTGTTCGACCGCGTGCGGGTCGGCCTCCGGGGTGCGGCGTCCGCTCGCATCGGCGGGGCCGAGGCGCATCCGCTGAATGTGCACGCCGGTGACGGTGTCGCCGACGCCCCCACTCGACTTAAACGCGGCGGGGGCCGACAGCCAGACGAACTCGACGCCCTCTTCCTCGGCGTGGGCGACTTCGCGGGGGGAACCCGGCATGTTGTCGCGGTCGCGCCGGTACAGGCATTTGACCGATTTCGCGCCTTGGCGGACAGCGGTGCGGACGCAGTCCATCGCGGTGTCGCCGCCGCCGACGACGACGACGTGCCTGCCGCTCGCGTCCAATCCCGCGACGGTCTCGCCGAAGCCGCGCCGGTTCGACGCGAACAGAAAGTCCAGCGCGGGGACAATCTCGGCCGCGTCCGCCCCCGGCGCTGTCAATTCACGCGCGGCATAGACCCCGGTCGCGATCAGCACCGCGTCGTGCTTCGCGCGCAGGTCATCAAGGCTGGCATCGCGCCCGACCTCGAAGCCGAGATGAAACACGATCCCCGCCGCCGCCAGCCGATCGACGCGGCGCGCGACGATGTCCTTTTCCAGCTTGAAGCCGGGGATGCCGTACGTCAGCAGCCCGCCCGCGCGGTCGTGGCGGTCGTACACGGCGACGTCATAGCCCTTGCCGCGCAGCATCTCGGCTGCCGTCAGCCCCGCCGGCCCGGCGCCGACGATGCCGACCGATTGACCGCGCGACCGCCCGACGCGAAGTGGTTTGACCCAGCCGTTATCCCACGCGGTGTCGGTGATGAACTTCTCGACGCTGCCGATGGTAACCGCGCCGAACCCCGGCTCGATGACGCAATTGCCCTCGCACAGCCGGTCCTGCGGGCAGATGCGCCCGCAGATTTCGGGCATCGACGACGTCGCCGCGCTCGCCTCATACGCTTCCTCCAGCCGCCCCTCGGCGGTCAGGCGCAACCAGTCGGGAATATTATTGTGGAGCGGGCAATGGACTTGGCAAAACGGCACCCCGCACTGCGAACAGCGCGACGCCTGCTCCTCCGCCTTGGCAATCAGATAGGGCCGGGCGATTTCGAGAAAGTCGTCGGCGCGCGCGTCGGCGGCGCGCTTCGACGGGTACGCTTGATCGACACCGGTAAACCGCAACATCGTCGATGCCATCGCCGCGACTCCTTTCGCGGACGGTTTAGGTGCCTTTAGCTGCCGTGTCGAGCAAGATTTCGTCAATAGGACAGTTGAGCTGTCGTATGTTGGTGACGACGACCGAGGGAGACCTCGCCGGTTCGACAGTTCGATAGGATTAGTCTCGTATCGGTACGATTAGTGACGATGGTTACGCTGCAGTGGCGTATGACGGCGCAGTCCAGAACAGTATAGGTCCACGCTTTTGTAGGATTTGGTAAAATAGCTTTCCTACACGAACCATATTCGCCATAGACTGGTGGGTTGATTCGAAAGGAACGTCCGATGACCCCCGCCGCCCCGACCGAAACCGTTGCGGATTTTATGCCCGCCGAGCCGCGCCACCGCCACGATGGCTGGACTCCCGCCAAGCAGCACTATTTCATCCGCGCCCTCGCGGTGACCGGCAGCGTCCGCGCCGCGTGCGAAAACGATCATGTCGCGATGTCGACCTACAGCGCCTATGCGTTGCGCCGCCACAAAACCGGCGGCGACTTTGCCCGCGCCTGGGACGCCGCGCTCGGCGCCGGGGTGGCGGCGCTCCACGACGAAGCGTTCGACCGGGCGTTCAACGGGGTTCTCGAAGACGTCTGGTACAAAGGCGAGATCGTCGGCCAGCGGTTCGTCCGCAGCGAGCGACTGCTGATCTTCATGCTGTCCAACCGCGCGCTGATGGCCAACCGCAATTTCTCGTTTCTGGCGCTCCCCGGTCAGGTGCCGAGCGTCGAGGATATTTTCGCAGCCGAACTCGCCCGGTTCGAAAGTGCGCTCCGCGACGCCGCGACCGCGCACGCCGCCGCGATCAACGATTCTACCCCCGCATCGCGTGAGGTATGTGAGCTTCCGAACGCAGCAGGCGCAGACCGGCCCGTGGCCTCAGGCGGCGTCGCTCGGCCCGTGGCCTCAGGTGGCGTCGATCGGCCCGTGGCCTCAGGTGGCGTAGATCCACACCAGCGCGGCGGTGCCGGCGATGATCCGGTACCAGGCGAACGGCGCAAAGCCGTGGCGGCTGATGATCGACACGAACGCCCGCACGACGACAATGGCGACGACGAAGGCGACGACGAAGCCGATCGCGATGTCGTGGACCTCGGCCGGGTTGAGCAAGGCGCGGTTCTTGACCAATTCGAGGACAGTCGCGCCGAGCATCGTCGGGATGGCGAGGAAAAAGCTGAACTCGGCCGCCGTGCGCCGTTCGACGCGCAAGGCGAGCGCTCCCATGATCGTCGCGCCACTGCGGCTGACGCCGGGGATCATCGCGAGGCACTGGGCGACACCGATGCCGAGCGCGGTGTGGGCGGGGATTTCGGCGACGCCCTTCACCGTCGCCGCCTGAGCGAAGCGTTCGATCAGCAGGATGGCGATGCCGCCGACGATCAGCGCGACGGCGACGACCTCGGCATGACCGAGCAGCGCCTCGATCTGCTTGTGGAGGGCAAGGCCGATCACGCCCGCCGGGACGAAGCCGAGCACGACGTTGCGGACGAAGCGCCACGACATGCCGTTGCCCTTCAGCATCCCGGCGATGACCGTGACGAACGTCCGCCAGTACAGCACGACGATTGCGAGGATCGCCCCCAGCTGAATGACGACATTGAACAATTTCCACGAATCGGGGTCGAAGCCGAGCAGGCGGCTGGCGAGGATCAGGTGTCCGGTCGACGACACCGGGAGGAACTCGGTCACCCCCTCGACGATGCCCAGAATGATGACATCGAGCAGGCTATGGCCCGTGGCCGGGACGCCTACGATCATCGTCACTTCACCGTTTCCGCGTCACGGTGGAAGCGCCCCGATGTCCGGTAGCGTTCGAGATACGCCGGGGCGATCGCCTCGAGCGGGGTTGGGTCGATACCGAACGCGGCGAGCCCCGGCGGTGCGGCGACATTGTCGGATTGGAGCATGATGTACTGCCCGCTCGTCATCGGCATGAACGGCACGAAGTCACCAACACGGCCCATCAGCTTTGCGGCGAGGGGCGGAACTTCGATCAGCGGCTTGTCGACGCGGATTTCGCGGCAGATCCACGCGATGATGTCGCGGAAGGCATAGACGCGTGGCCCGCCAAGCTCGAACGTCATGCCGCCGAACCGCGCCGGGTCGGCGAGCGCAGCGACGATCGCGCGCGCCAGATCGACGACGTAGACCGGCTGGAAGCGCGTCCCGCCGGCGACGACGGGAACGACCGGCGACGCCTTTGCCAGCGCGGCAAAGCGGTTGATGAAGGCGTCCTCCGGCCCGAAGACGAGGCTCGGGCGCAGCACCGTGGCGTGGGGCAGCGCGGCGAGCACCGCCGCCTCGCCCGCCGCCTTGGTCCGCGCATATTCGGCGCCGCTCGTCGCGTTCGCGCCGATCGCCGAAATATGGACGAAGGCCGCGACCCCGGCTGCCGCCGCCGCCTTGGCCACCGTTGCCGCGCCGCCGGTCTGGACGGCAGCGAACTTCTGCCCGCTGCGTTCGTCGAGGATGCCGACGAGGTTGACCGCCGCGTCGGCGTGGGCAAATGCGGCGATGATCGACGCGGGGCGCGCGACATCGCCGCCGACGATTTCGATCTGGCCAAGTCCGCCGAGGGTTTTCAGCGGTCCGGCGCGTTCTACCGAACGCACGACGACACGAACCCGCGCCCCGGCACGCGCCAGCTCCTGGACCAGATATCGCCCGATGAATCCCGACCCGCCAACGACGACGACAATCCGGTCCGCCAATGCTGTCATGCGCGCCCGTACCCTCTCGTTGCCGACCGGGTCATGGCGGATCGGGGGAGCGTTGACAACCGCACCAAGTGTCTCGTTGTTGACAAGGGATGGACCCGTCTCTACCCCGCGCCACTCGGCTCACCGTGCCCTGGTGGCGGAATTGGTAGACGCGCCAGCTTCAGGTGCTGGTATTGGTAACGATGTGATGGTTCGAGTCCATTCCAGGGCACCAGCCGACGATGCAGCGGCGATCGTTGCGGGGAGACGCGGTCGGCGAGGCGTCGGTCGCGGCCTCTGCCTGTCGCGGCGACTTTCTATGCTCGGATCGAGTTTCTGTTGGTGACCGAGGCGGCAGCCACGACGATCGTCCGGCTATGGGCGCGGCTCACCCCCCGGACGAAGAACCTTACGTGGAGTTTCGCGGGCCAGGTCCTGCCGATGATCGCCGGGCTTATCTTTGTCCCGCTGCTGATCACGTCGCTCGGCACCGCGCGCTTCGGCTTTCTCAGTCTCGTCTGGGTGCTGATCGGCTATTTTAGCCTGTTCGATCTCGGCCTCGCCCGCGCCCTGACGCAGCGGGTCGCCAACCTGCTCGCGCTCGGCGAAGAGTCGCGGGTGCGCGGCGCGGTCCATACCGGGATGCTGCTGATCATCGGCCTCGCCCTGCTCAGCGCGCCGGTGGTCTATCTGTCGCACGACCTGCTGCTGGGCGAATTGATCAAAAGCGGTCCGGCGCTCGCCGCCGAAGCGAACGGCGCGTTCACCTGGCTCGTCGTCGGTGTGCCGATCGTTATCATCTCGGCCGGCATTCGCGGCGTCCTCGAAGGCCAACACCGCTTTGCCGCCGTCAACCTCGTCCGCACCCCGGCCGGCGTGATGATGTTCGTCGGGCCGTGGCTGGCGACGCGCTTCTCGCCAACGCTGGCGGCGGTCACGCTCGCCGTGCTGCTCGTTCGCCTCGGCCAGACGCTGGGTTTCCTCGCCCTCGCCCGCGAACTTATCGTGCCCAAGACAACGGCGCCGGGCATCGATCGCAAGGAAATCAGGATGTTGTTCGGCTTTGGCCTGTGGGTCACCGTCAGCAACATCATCAGCCCGATGATGGTCTATATGGATCGTTTCGCCATCTCGCACTTCGGCAACCTGTCCGAGGTCGCCTATTACAGCACGCCGTTCGACCTGATCGCGCGGCTATTATTCATCAATAATTCGGTGTCAGCGGTGATGTTCCCGACGCTTAGCGCCGCTCATTCGACCGATCCGGGGGCGATGAAAGGCATTTCGCGGCAGAACTTCCTGATCGTCTTCGGTCTGTTCGCCCCGATTGTCGTCATCGTCCTGCTATTCGCCAACCCATTGATGACCTTGTGGGTCGGGGCGGAATTCGCGGCGCGGAGCAGCTTGATCCTGCAGATCCTGAGCGTTGGGATCTTCATCAACGCGCTGTCGTCGATCGGCTTCTCGACCCTCCAGGCAATGCGCCGCGCCGACCTGACGGCCAAGTTCCATATCGCCGAGCTGCCGTGCTATTTCCTGCTCCTCGTCGTCCTCGTGAAGCACTACGGCATCACCGGCGCGGCAGTCGCGTGGCTCATCCGGGTCAGTGTCGATATGTGCCTGTTATACTACGCCTCATGGCACTTGCGCTGGCGCCATGACTATGCCCCCGTGGTCGAGACGGTCTAGGCCGCCCGCCGGGTAAATAGCCGCCGCGCCATGAGCGGTGCCTCGATTAACCGGTAGGTCACAATCGCGATAAAAATCGACGCCAGCGCGACACCGGTATCGACCGCGACCATCGCCGTCAAACCGAGCTGCGCGAAGGTCGCAGGCGGCAGCAGCCAGTGCGACACGATCCACAAGGGAAAGGCGTGGATCAGGTACAGGCTGTAACTGATCGTCCCCAGCGCGCGTAGCGTCGGCCCCGAAAACGCGGCGCGGACGACCCCGCCCTCGATCGCCGCAACGAAGAAAATCGCCAGAAGGATTGCCGCAGCGACGCCGTCCGACCGCGAAAACAGCACGACCGTCGCAACCAGCGCCGCCATTCCAACGCCGTCGAGGAGTGGCCGCCAACGTGTCGGCACGCGCCCTGCCACCTCGGCGACGATCGTCCCGGCAACGAAAAAGGCGAACATCGACGACAGGAGGGTCGCGACACCAAGACCGCCGTACACCGCAAATCGCCCGAGAAACCGATAGCCGAGCGCCATCACCGGGATCAGCGCGTACAGGATCCATTCGTACCGCAGCGTCCAAATCTGCGAGAGGAGAACGAAGGTCGGGGCAAAGTCGTTGATCGGTCCGCGCTTGGAAAAGCCGAACAGCGCCCAGTGCCCGACCTCGCCGGCAATTGTCAGCGGCGGCTCGACCGCGACGAAGTGCGTCTCGATCGCGACGAACAGGCACAGGATCGCGACCGCGAAAACATAGAGTGGCGCAATCCGCATGATCCGCCCATCGAACAGGCCGATTGCGTCGACCTTGCCACCCTTCCGCAGCAGCGCGCCGACGAACAGATACGCCGAAATCATGAAGAACACCGCGACCGGCAACGACCCCAACTGCTCGGGGATATGCCCGGCGGTAATACCCCATGCTCCCGTCCGGAGATAAGTCCCCATCACGATGCAGTGGTGGACGACGACCGCCAGCGCCGCGATTCCGCGCAAGCCATCCATCGCCGGGATACGACTCGCCGGGGCCCGGTGGAGCCCAACC
>JBBRQR010000138.1:0-7614 GCA_038226115.1 Sphingomonadales bacterium
CGCTCCCGAGGTCGTCACCGCCCTCGTCGGCCTCCAACGCGCGCTCGGCGACGACCGGGTCGTCACCGGCGACGAACACGATCTCGCCGCCGCACTCGCCGCCGCGCAGTCGGCCGACGCGGTCGTCGTCGTCGTCGGCTACACCGCCGAGGAGGAGGGCGAATTCATCCCCGGCGACCTCGTCCTCGGCCAGGCGGGCGCGGGCGACGTGCCCCCCGAAATCGCCGCCGCGCGCGCTGCCGCCCCCGCCCGCGTCCGGTCGATCGGTGGCGACCGCGTCGACCTCGGCCTGCCTGCCGCGCACGTCGCGCTGATCGACGCGGCGAAGCGGAGCGGCAAGCCGGTCGTCGTCGTCATCGTCGCGGGGTCGGCGGTGCTCGTCGACGACTGGCGCGACGGCACCCACGCGGTCCTCCAGACCTTTTACAGCGGGATGCACGGCGGCACGGCGCTTGCCCGCTTGCTGTTCGGCGACGTCTCGCCATCGGGGCGGCTGCCGTTCACCGTCGCGCGCGCGGCGGGCGATTATCCGTTCTTCGACCGCGACGCGACCGCGATCACCTATGACCAATGGCACGGCTATGCGTTGTTCGAGCGCGACGGCGTCGCGCCGCGCTACGCCTTCGGCCACGGGCTGGCGTACACGGCGTTCACCTGCCGCGCGCTGACGGTGCGGGTCGACGACGGCAGAGTTGCGGTCAGCGTCGCCGTCACCAACGTCGGTGCTCGCGCGAGCGCGACGCCGGTCCTCGTCTTCGTCGCCCCGCCCGGAACCGCCGCCGAACGCTGGCCGCGTGCGCTCAAGGCCTTCGCCCGCGTCGAGCTGGCGCCGGGTGAAACGCGCATCGTTAGGCTGACCATCGCGACCGCCGATCTCGCGTGGCGCGACCCGGCGATCCACGGCTGGCGGATCGAACCGGGCGCGCACGTCGTCATCGCAACGACGGGTGCAGGCGGTGAGGAGGCGACGGCGACGGTTATTCTGTGAGGACGGTCGTCGCCGTGGCCTTTACGCCGTAAACCTTCAAGCCGCGACGCGCAATGCTTGCCGCCGCAGACGCAAGGCGCCACCGGCAAAGCCAAAGCCGGTAAGCAGCATCGCCCAACCCGCTGGCTCGGGAACTACGCCGGGATTGCCTGCACCGGGGCCGAAGACGATTCGATATTGATCGGCGTTGGCGAAATTCGGGTCGATCGTGATGATCGGGTCGATGAAGGCGCTCGCCGAACCCTCCTGCGCCAGTACATCGGCGCGCAACGTCGTGAAGCCGACATCGCCAGCGGTCGTTCCGGTCCCGGCTACGAGGCTATAGTGCTGAATGAACGTGAACGCGCCACAATTGCTCGACCCCGAGTAGCAGTTTACGGGTCCGAAATTACTATAAGTGCCACCGTTACGACCGTAGGTTTCGTAGACGGAAGCGCTGCTGCCCCCCGAAGCGTAGACCGCCGCTGAACCGCTCAAGATGATCGGTACCTCGACCGCCGATGGTCCGATGATGCCAAAATAATAGGTGCCCGCTGCCGACTCGATCCCTTGGTTACGGTAGCCCGACCCGCTGCCCTCGGCCGAAACGCGTTGGAAGGGCGACACCGTCGCACTGCCGCCGACATAGCCTTCGGGATTGGAAATCGACGACGATGCCGTGCCGGCCGCGTATATAAATTGCGCCTTCGCACCGTACAAACCATTCCCGGTGTACGAGCTGGCGGACAGATTGGCGGAAGGGAGCGCCTTGGCCGAGGTTCCCGCGACGATCAACACGGCGACCGCGATGATTTTGAACGATTCGGTCATGGTGACTACCCCTGAGACCCGTTCGCTCTATTAGGGGCGATATCGCGCAGCAATTGCCTAAAGAGGCATGTCGCGCCGTCCCCTCACGTCGCCGAAATGCCGCCGTCGATGTATAGTTCGGTTCCCGTCACGAACTTCGCCTCGTCGGACACGAGGTAGACCGCCCCCCATGCGACATCGTCGGGTTCGCCGACGCGGCCGAGCGGGATTTGTCGCGCCAGCTTGGCCAGCCCGACGTCCCGATCCATCCCGCCGACAAGGTTGTCGAGGATCGGGGTGTCGATAAACACCGGGTGGATCGAGTTGCAGGTTATATTATAGCGTTCGCGCGCGCAGTGGAGCGCGACCGACTTCGACAGGTGTCGCACTCCGGCTTTCGCCGAATTATATGCCGCCATGTTTGCCGCCGCGATGACCCCGGCAATCGACGAGATGTTTAGGATCGAGCCGAGCTTTCCATCGCGGGCGCACGTTGCCGACATCAGCGGCAGCGCGAGCTTGCACCCGAAGAAGACACTGTCGAGGTCGACGGCATGGACGTTGCGCCAGTCGGCGAAGCTGGTGCTCTCGACCGTCCCGCCGGTGCCGATGCCCGCGTTGTTGACGAGGATGTGCAAGCCCCCAAACGTGGTTTGCGCGAACGCCAGTGCAGCCTCCCATTGCTCGGGCGAGGTCACGTCGTGCGCGCACGCCGCCGCCGCGTCGCCGAATTCGGCCGCCTTGCGCGCCGCTCCGGCGGCGTCGATGTCGGTGATGACGACCTGCGCGCCCTCCGCCACGAACTTCGCCGCCATCGCCGCGCCTAGCCCCGACGCGCCGCCGGTGATGAGTGCGATCTTCCCTGCGAGACGGTTGGCCATGTCGATTCCCCTGTTGGTTTGCGCCGTTGTGACGCGCGCGGCGGGTCGCTGCAACCGCGCACTGCCGAGAATGCCATTCGCGTGATGGCGACCGGCGCGGCCAGCAGTTGCCGCCAGCGGGTGCAACCTCTACCGATCCGCGATCACCAGCGAGGGTCGCCATGTCACTCACCGTCGCCGTCCAGATGGACCCGATCGAAGCCGTCAACATCGGCGGCGATTCGACCTTTGCCTTGATGCTGGCGGCGCAGCGGCGCGGGCACACGTTGTGGCACTATCTGAGCACCGATCTGAGCTACGTCAGCGGACGGGTTCGCGCGCGGGCACGGCCACTGACGGTCGAGCGCACCCCCGGCGCG
Organism: Sphingomonadales bacterium; assembly: GCA_038226115.1. Classification (GTDB taxonomy): domain Bacteria; phylum Pseudomonadota; class Alphaproteobacteria; order Sphingomonadales; family Sphingomonadaceae; genus Polymorphobacter_B. The sequence goes on from JBBRQR010000138.1 coordinate 3,018, forward strand.
CATTTCCGCTGGACCGGCGAAGCGAATGTCCTCGACCTCGGGCGCGATACCGATGTCGTCCTCATGCGGCAGGACCCGCCGTTCGACATGGCGTACATCACCGCGACCCACCTGCTCGAACGGTGTCAGGGCGAAACGCTGGTCGTCAACGACCCCGCCGAGGTGCGTAACGCACCGGAAAAACTGTTCGTCCTCGGCTTTCCCGATCTGATGCCGCCGACGATGGTGACGCGCTCGCTCGCCGACGCGCAGGCGTTTCGCGACGAGCACGGTGCGATTGTGGTCAAGCCGCTTTACGGCAATGCCGGGTCGGCAGTGTTCCATATCGGCCCCGCCGACGCCAACCTGCCCGCGCTGGTCGAATTGTTCGCCGACGTCTGGCGCGAGCCGTTCATGGTGCAGAAGTTCCTCCCCGACGTGTCGGCCGGTGACAAGCGCATCGTGCTCGTCGACGGCGTCGCGACGGGAGCGATCAACCGGCGACCCAAGGCGGGGGAAATCCGGTCGAACCTTGCGGCGGGCGGCGCGGCCGAGGCGGCGATGCTGACCCCGCGCGAGGAGGAAATCTGCGCGGCGATCGGGCCGGAGCTCGCGCGGCGCGGGCTGATCTTCGTCGGGATCGACGTGATCGCGGGGTATTTGACCGAGATCAACGTCACGTCGCCGACGGGCATTGTCGCGATCGACCGGTTCAACGGGACGGATACACCGGCGGCGATCTGGGATGCGATCGAGGCGCGGGTCGGGGCGTAGGATGTGTGGAGGCGTCGAGCGGGGACGCGGCCAACGCCCGCGTCGTCGGTCGAGTTCGGCGGGGAAGGTCCGCCGACCCGCCGTCCGGCGCGTCGCGCGAGCTCGACCGTAGCAGACAAACGCGAAGGGCGTTCATCCGCTACGGCTCGGCCGCGCTAGCTTAGATGCTTCGCCAGATACTTGTTCATTTCGAACATCGTGCAATGATCGACGCCGAAGACCTTCTTCAGCTTCGCATCGGCCATGATGACGCGCTTGTCGGTGGGCTTCTGCAGGTTGTGCTTGCGGATATAGTCCCACACCTTGCTGACGACTTGGCCGCGCGGCAGCATGTCCTTGCCGACGATCTCGGCGAGTTCGGCCGACGGCGTCAACGGCTTCTGGAGCCCATCGAGCTTCTTGGGTGCGTTCGGATCGGCCGGGGCCTTGGGGGCTTTCGCCTTTGCTGCCGGTTTCGCTGCTTTTGGTGTCGTTGCCATGTGTTTGAACTCCCCTGTCCCTCTTCGGGCACTCCAGCAACCGGCCAGGATCGACCTTGTTCCCTTGACGCGACCTTAGCCCTTTTGTTTCGCCGCGCAATTCCCCGTCAACGACAGACGCGAATCGTCTCCGGGACCGCTCGCGGCTCGAAAATCGCGAGGTAGACGCCCTGACCCAGCGGTCGCGACGATGTTCGCGCATAGCCGATCGCGCCAAGCTCGCACGCGAGCAGCGCCGGCGGCGTACCGTGCTCGCCGGTCGGTCGGTCGGCGTCGACGATCGCGATCCGCCCGCCGACCCGCAGGCTCCGCCGCAGCCGCCACAGCAGCGCATAGGGCTGGCCGATCTCGTGATACATGTGAACCATCAGAACGACATCGAAACTCGCGGGCGCGAGCGCCGCGTCGTCGGGACGCCCGAGCAACGCGGTGACGTTCGTCAGCGGTCGCACCCGCCGCGCGAGGCTGGACACCGTCGCAGCGTCGATATCCTCGGCAACGACGCGACCTTTGCGTCCGACGGCACGCGACAGCGGCGGTTCGTAATACCCTTCGCCCGCACCGATGTCGGCGACGGTGCGACCCTTGAGCGGCGCGAGTGCGGCGATCACGGTGCGGGCCTCACCGGCGTCGTTACGCATCCGCTCGGTCGACCAGCGCGGCGATACGATCGGCGAGACAGGACGGCCGGGCGCGGGAAAGACCGGCTCGGATTGCGGTGCGGCGGAGGCACCGATCGCCGTCAACGCTGCGCCGCCAACGACGATACCGAGCGCGACGGGCACGGCGATGGCCGAGCCCAGCACTGTAGCGACCACTCCCCGGCGTCTCATGTCAGTGCCCTATCGTGGCGCAATGACCATCAGCATTTGACGGCCTTCCATCTTCGGCAGTTGCTCGACCTTGGCGTAATCGATCGCATCGTCGCGAACGCGCTCGAGCAGCGCCAGACCAAGCTCACCATGGCTAAGTTCACGCCCGCGAAAACGCAGCGTCAATTTGACCTTGTCGCCATCCTCGATGAAGCGCTGAACTGCTTTCATCTTGGTGTCATAGTCATGATCGTCGATATTGGGACGCATCTTGATCTCTTTGATCTCCTGCGTCTTCTGGTTCTTTCGCGCCGCCGCTGCCTTCTTCTGCGCCTCGTATTTGAACTTGCCGACGTCGAGGATCTTGCACACCGGCGGATCGGCCCCCGGCGACACCTCGACGAGGTTCAGCCCGACCTCGTGCGCGGTCGCGATCGCTTCCTTGGTATAGAGGACGCCCAAGTTCTCGCCGTCTTGGTCGATCACCCGGACCTTCGGCACGGTAATGAATTCGTCGTAGCGCGGGCCGTTCATCGGCGCTGGCGCATTCTGCATTCGGCGTGGGGGCGGTGGTATGGCGAGGTCTCCTGCGGATTAAGCAGTTCATATAACGCTTTTCGCGGCGAACCGAAAGGCAGCGGCGGGACGATTTCTGCGGCCCTTCACGTCGCCGGAAGCCATCCTACATTGGGAACAAGCATAGACCTCCATTCGAAAGCATATTTCCCGAGATGAGCGATTTTCCCGATTGGCACGGCACGACGATCGTGTCGGTGCGCAAGAACGGCCGCGTCGTCGTCGCTGGTGACGGCCAGGTGACGATGGGGCAGACGGTAATGAAGGCCAACGCCAAGAAGGTTCGGCGGCTGGGCGCGGGCGGCGAAGTCATCGGCGGATTCGCCGGAGCGACGGCCGACGCCTTCACGTTGTTCGAACGGCTCGAGGCGAAGCTCGAACGCTACCCCGGTCAGTTGACGCGCGCGGCGGTCGAGCTCGCCAAGGACTGGCGCACCGATCGCTACCTCCGGCGGCTCGAGGCGATGATGATCGTCGCCGACAAGGACGTGACGCTGATCCTGACGGGAACCGGCGATGTCCTCGAACCGACCGACGGCGTCGCCGCAATCGGGTCGGGCGGCAATTACGCGCTTGCCGCCGCGAAGGCGCTGGCCGGAGTCGCAACCGAGCTCGACGCCGAGGCGATTGCCCGCCGCGCAATGGCGGTCGCCGCCGACATCTGCGTCTACACCAACACCAAGCTGACCGTGGAAAGCATCGGATGAACGTAATGTCCGCCATTCCCGGCCCGACCGATGGGAAAAGTCCCCTCGACGCGCTGACCCCGTCCGCGACCGTCGCCGCGCTCGACCGTTTCATCGTCGGCCAGGCAGATGCCAAGCGAGCGGTCGCCGTCGCGCTGCGCAACCGCTGGCGGCGGCAACGGCTCGGCGACGACCTGCGCGACGAGGTCAGCCCCAAGAACATCCTGATGATCGGCCCGACCGGGTGCGGCAAGACCGAGATCAGCCGCCGTCTGGCGAAGCTCGCCGAAGCACCGTTCCTCAAGATCGAGGCAACCAAGTTCACCGAGGTCGGCTATGTCGGGCGCGACGTCGATTCGATCATCCGCGACCTCGTCGAGGAATCGATCCGCCTGATCCGCGACGCGAAGCGTGCCGGGGTCAAGGACAAGGCCGAGGAGGCCGCCGAAGCGCGGCTGCTCGATGTTCTGGTCGGCAAGGACGCAAGCGAGGCGACCCGCAGCGCCTTCCGTCAGCGTTTCCGCGACGGCCATTTGAAGGGTCGCGAGATCGAGATCGAGATCGCCGATTCCGGGCCGAGCTTCGAGATGCCGGGGATGCAGCCGGGGCAGGTCGGCATGATCAACCTCGGCGAGATGTTCGGCAAGGCGATGGGCAAGACCAAGCGCCGCAAGATGCCGGTCGAAGCGGCGTGGGAGGTCCTGCTCGCCGAGGAAAGTGACAAGCGCCTCGACAGCGACGACATCAACCGCGACGCCGTCCGCTCGGCCGAGCAGAACGGGATCGTCTTCTTGGACGAAATCGACAAGATCGCCGTCAGCGACGTCCGCGGCGGGTCGGTCAGCCGTGAAGGCGTTCAGCGCGACCTCCTCCCGTTGATCGAGGGGACGACGGTCGCGACCAAATATGGCCCGGTCAAAACCGACCATATCCTGTTCATCGCGAGCGGTGCATTTCACGTGTCGAAACCGAGCGACCTGCTTCCCGAATTACAGGGGCGACTGCCGATCCGCGTCGAGCTGAAGGGGTTGACCAAGGCCGACTTCGTCCACATCCTGACCGACACCGAGGCGTCGCTGATCCGGCAATATACGGCGTTGCTCGCGACCGAAGGCGTAACGCTCGCCTTCACGCTCGACGGGATCGAGGCGATTGCGGCGACGGCGGCACAGGTCAACGACGCGGTCGAGAACATCGGCGCGCGGCGGCTCCAGACGATCTGCGAGAAATTGCTCGAAAGCCTGAGCTTCACCGCGAGCGAGCGCGGCGGCGAAACGGTGACGATCGACGC
>JBBRQR010000139.1:0-7599 GCA_038226115.1 Sphingomonadales bacterium
GCTCTACGGCTTCACTCCCGACGCGGGACTGCCGCTTGGGTTGGCGGAGCGCCGCGCATGACCGCGACCCCCCTTCTCGGCCTCAAGGTCGTCGAATTCACGCATATGGTCATGGGACCGGCGGCGGGCGGTATCCTCGCCGCGTTGGGGGCCGAAGTCATTCGTGTCGAGCCCGACGGCGGCGACCCGACACGGAACCTGATTGGGTCGGGAGCCGGTTATTACCCGATGTACAACCGCCACAAGGCGAACGTCTGCCTCGACCTTAAATCGCCCGCCGGACTTACCGCCGCGCGCGACCTGATCGCATCCGCCGACATATTGATTGAGAACTTCCGCCCCGGTGCGCTCGACCGCCTCGGGCTGGGCTACACAGCGATGTCCGCCGTCAATCCGCGCCTGATCTATTGCGCGCTCAAGGGCTTTCTCCCCGGTCCCTACGAAAGCCGCACCGCGCTCGACGAGGTTGCTCAGATGATGGGCGGTCTCGCGTACATGACCGGGCCACCCGGCCAGCCGTTGCGCGCGGGCGCGAGTGTCATCGACGTCACCGGCGGGATGTTCGGCGTCATCGCGATCCTGTCGGCAGTCGAGGAACGCCACCGCACCGGGCGCGGGCAGCACGTCGCCGCGTCGTTGTTCGAGACGACCGCCTATCTCGTCGGCCAGCATATGGCGCAGTTTGCCGTGACCGGCACCGCCGCCGCACCGATGCCCGCGCGCATTTCGGCATGGGCAATCTACGACGTTTTCGCCACGCGCGATGAACCGATTTTTATTGGCGTTGTCAGTGACGCGCAGTGGCCGGTGTTCTGCCGCCTGTTCGGCCTTGCCGATCTCGCCGCCGACCCGTCGCTCGCGCGCAATAACGACCGCGTCCGGGCGCGCGACCGCATCGTGCCGATCGCCCGCGCGGTCATCGCCGACCTGACGCGCGCCGAGGTCGAGGCGCGCCTCGATGGTTCGGGTCTGCCGTTTGCGCCGATCCGCCGCCCCGAGGACCTGTTCCACGATCCGCACCTGCTGGCGGGCGGGCTGGAGGCGGTGACATTGCCCGACGGCCGCACCACCGACCTCCCCGCGCTGCCGGTCAGTTTCGACGGGGTCCGGTCGGTACGACCTGCCGAACTCACGGCGGCGGGGATCGATGAAAAGCGCAGCTTCGCCCGGCGTTAGCGCCGGTCAGGCAATCTTCGCGGCTTCGATCAGCAGGACCTGACAATCGGCGATGCCCGCGCGCAGCCTCTTGACCTCGGCATAATCGGGCGAGTTCCAGAAGGCGAGGGCGGCCGCCTTGTCGGGCCATTCCGAAATGACCATCGATGCGCCGTCGCCGAAACCACCTTCAAGACCCAGCGCGCCCGCTCCGCGCAGAACGTAATGCCCGCCGAAACGCGCGACGAGCGCCGCCGCCGCCGCCCCGTACCCGGCGATAAAAGCGTCACGGTCGGCGATCTTGGCAGTGACGATCATGTACGCTGCCATGTCAGAACCGGTAACCGAAGGTCGCCCCGATCTGGCGGCGGTCGGCGCCCTGAACCAGCGGCGACGACACCGAATAGTTGGTCGCGTCGAAGAAGCGGACACCGGCGACCGGGCGGTCGTTGTCGAACAGGTTGTTGATGAACAGCTGGACACTCGCTCGGTCAAACCGCCCGGTCAGCCGCAGGTCGACAAGCGCCTTGTCGCCAAAGTTCTGCAGATTGTCGGCGCGAAGGTAGGTGCGCGACTGGTAAAGAATGTCGGCGCGCGCTTCGAGACCAAAGCCCTCAGTCACCTGCGTCGTGTAGCGGGGGCTGATCACGACCTTGTGATCAGGAACGTAGGGCAGATGCTTGCCGTTGAAATTGATCGGCGGCAGTCCGGCGAGCGTCAGCGTCTGAGCGAGCGATACGTCGAGGAACTGCGTCAGGCGAGCATGGGTGTAGGCGTAGTTGGCGGCGATCGAAAAAGCCTTGGTCAACCGCCAGTCGACGGTCAGTTCTGCCCCGTAGATATGCGAAGCGGCAACGTTGCAGACATACGTCCGGTTCGTCGACGAACCGCCGGCGCTCACCGGGTTCTGGCACGCCGCCTGCTGATCCATCCAGTCGGTGAAATAGACGTCGCCGTTGACGCGGAGGTGGTGATCGAAGAACTCATTCTTCGATCCGATTTCGTAGGTGTTGGTCTTTTCCGGCGAGAACGCCCGCTGGTTGGCGAAGACGTTGAGGCCGGTGTTGAAGCCGCCTTCCTTCTCGCCGCGCGCGAAGCTGGCGTAGAGCTGATGGTCGCGGTTCGCCTCGTACTTGGCGATGACGCGCGGCGTCCAGAAACGGATGTGCTGCGACAGGTCGTAGATTGCCGCCTGCGTCGGTGCAGCGAGGTTGCTCGATACCTGTTTGAAGCCCTGCGTCTCGTCCTCGTAGCGAAGCTCGCCGGTTAGCGAAAAGGCGTCGGTTGCATGCCATGTCACCGAGCCGAAACCCGAATAGCTTTTCGTGTCCTGCGTCTGGCGCGGGAACGAATAATTGGCAAAGCCGGTCGCGGTGAGAGACCCGGGACCACGGTCGGTCGTGACCGTGTGGTTGTCGTAATAATAAAAGCCGATCAGCCAGTCGATCTTATGCTTGCCAGTCGATCCAAGGCGAAGTTCCTCGCTGATGTCGCGGTAGACGCCGTCGTTCGACGACAGTGCATATTGCGATTGGCCGACGGGATTGGCCGGGGCGAACGGAAAGCCGAAGTTCTGGCAACCGCCTGCGCGGTCGCAGATCGTGTTGTCGCCGTCGTAAGTATATTCAGCGTGGCGGCGGTCGTATGACGTCAGCGATGTCAGCGTCGCCCCGTCGAAGTCATAGGCGAGCGTCCCGTTGACCCGCCACGTATGCTCGCGGTCGCCAAAATTGCCGAGCTGGAACGGCAGCGCGACGGTATTGACGTTCGGCCCATTGTCGGGGATCGCGGGCACCTCGCCAAGGAAAATGAGGTTGCGCGTCGGGGTGAAGACGCCGGGGATCGAACTTCCCGCCGGCGTCCCGGGAGCGCTGTTGTTGCGGACGACGCTCGACGCCGGCTGGCCGTCATTGTTGTCAGTATAGGTGGCGCGAAGAGTCGCGGTCAGCCGCTCGGTCGGCTTTAGTTCGATGACGCCGGTGAAGCCGTAATCCTTGTCGAAATCGACGCGGCCATTGTCGATCGCGCTGCGATAGTAGCCGTCGAAGGTCTTGTAGTAACCGCCGACGCGGACCCGAACCTTGTCCGACAACGGCCCGCTGATGCTGCCGACGACCTTGTACAAATTACGCTCGCCCGCCGTCGCCTCGATCGACCCGCCCCATGTGTCCGACGGGCGCTTGGTGATGTAGTTGATCGCGCCGGCAAAGGTGTTGCGCCCGTATAGCGCCGACTGCGGCCCTTCGACGACTTCGATCCGCTCGAGGTCGTTCAACTCGAGATCGACGCTGCCCTTGCCTGACAGATAGATGCCGTCGAGGAAGACGCCGACGTTCAACGGCCCAAGGGTCTGCGCTGCGCCGCGAATGATCGGCAGCTGGTTCTGTCGCCCGAACAGGGGGGTGAAGTTCAACCCCGGCGTCAGCTTGGCGACGTCGGCGATGCTCTCGATCCGCGCCGACTTGATGTCGGCGGCGGTGAAGGCGGTGATCGCCACCGGCGCATCCTGCAGTCGCTCCGACACCTTACGCGCGGTGACGATGATGTCGCCCGGCAGCACGTCGGCGGCGACCGTGGCAGCGGCGAGGCCCGCGTTAGGCCCGCTCGGGGGTGCGACCTGCGCCGATGCCGCGACGGCGGCTAGGCCGGTTGCCCCCAACAGAAACGCCTTGCCCAACTTGACCATTATATATCCCCTGCCGGTTGCGACAAAATTGCCCTTCGCAGCGACGATTTGTCCAGACAAATTTTGCTGCTTCAGATTGTGTGTCGTCGCTTGTCACCCGAATGCAACACCGTTAGCTTGTCCGGACAACTATTTCGGAGGGTTTCGATGCTCGGTCTGGCTCTGGCGATCGCCGCAACCATCGCCGCTCCCGGTGTCGCGCCGCCGAAAGATCATGTGCCGACCGACGTTCGGCGGCTGACGATTCTCGTCCGCGACGTCGATGCCTCGCTCAAGCTGTACCGCGACGTCATCGGGCTGAAGGTCAATTACGATGCAATCATCGCGGTGTCGGGGGTCGCGCTGCCGGCAGGTGTACCGGGGAACAAGACGCGGCTCGTCCTCCTGAACGGGAACGACGCGTGGGTCGGCTGGATCGGGTTAATGCAGTACACCGATCCGCCGCTCGCCGACCCTGGGCCCTACCCGACGCGGTTGCCGCGCGGCGGGCATATCATCGTGATGAACACCGACGACGCCGCCAAACGCTGCGTCGCGGCGAAAGCTGTTCCCGGCGTCACCTTCACCGCCGACGCGCATGTCAGCGAATATCCTGGGCGCAACGGTGCCCCGCCGATCCGCGTTCGCGGCTGCAACTTTTTCGACTCGGACGGCACCTTCATCGAGCTCAACCAGATTCTGTAACGGGTCCGGATTCGGGCAGGGGAGGCGCTATTTCTTCGCCGCGTCGACCTTCTTTTTAAAGAACGTCCAGCTCGTCTCGTTCGGGCGCGCGTCGTCGACCGGCGGCGGGGCGGCATAAGTCGGGTATGTCGCTGCGATCTGTTCGCGGATTACCGGCGGCAGAGCAGCGATACCGGCGACAGTCCCGCCGGTCGCGTTGAACACCATCACGCCGCCGCGTCCCGCCATCTCCATCCACGGCAGCCACGGGCTGATCCGGACCCATGCGATCGCTGGGTCGGCGCGCGGCTTCGACGCATCGAGCAGGTCGCGAGCGTCAGCGGTGAAGTCGAAAATCTCCATCGCATGATACTGGTTGCCGGCGAATGCCTGATAATCGCCGCCAAGCGGGTTCGTATAAAATAACGGGACCTCGGTGGGCATGAAGACGCGCCCGTTTTCGATCCGCGCCCCCAGATCGAACGGCTTGCCGTCGCGATCGACCGGAAACACCGGCGCGCGCATGTTGACGGGATCGTTGGCGACATGAACGACATCGACCGTCTTGCCGGTCCACGGGTTGGTCCATGTCTTCAGCACGGCGTGGGTCACGGGGTCGAGGTAGAACATCAGCTCGCGGCTGACTTGGCGGAAGCCCGTGCCGCGCTTGGGATCGACCACCGTCGCGCACTGGCGGACGTTCATCCCCTCGACGTCGAACAGGCGACGGTCGGGCTCGCCCTCGACGCGCGAAAAAACCTTGCCCGACCAGTGATAGACCACCGCTTCGCCGTCGCGAGTCGAGCATTGGACCTTCCGCATCGCCGTCAGCGCGTCGGCGGGAACACCAAGGTCGAGCGTCCGCGCCGTCGCCGGTGTTGCAGCACCCGTTATCAGCCCCGCCGCCATGGCCGCCGTCAGCATCATCCGTCGCATCGCCGTTCCCCTTGACCTGTCAGGCAAAGATGTCCGGACAACCTTGCGCGGTCAAGTCACCCGATTAGGCGACAGCTTCGATCAGCTCGATGATCTCGCCCGCCGTTCCCCGCACGCAGCCGAACCGACGGCCAGCGTAGAGCGGCCCCGTGCCACGCGTCGGCGGCCCGAGCAGTGGCGCGCCGATCGCATCGAGCGAGGCAACGATGAAGCTGACCATCGCATTCCCCGGCGGCAGCTCGTCCGGCGGCACCGGACGGGAGGTTGCGGCGGGCGGGTAAGCGTCGATTTCGCTCGCCGCGATGCTCCCGACGCGCGTCATCGTCAGTATGGTCAGATGGTCGGCGGGCAGGCCGAAGGCGGCGTTGATGACGGTGTAGGGCAGGGTGTACGTCGCTCCCGCTGCGAACCCGAGCATCGTGTGAAAGGCGAGCGCCGCCTCGCGGTCGCCCGTCGCCAGCGGGACGATGAAGATCTGGTCGATGTCGACCGTCGCCAGCGGCAGATCGACCCCGTCGGAGCTCGGCGTCAGCACCTGATTGAGGAACAGCACCTCACCCGCGCGGCCGGCCACCTGGAACGGAATAAATGTCGTGAAATTGCCGACCGTCTTCGGCGCACCAAGAACGCGGAACGCCGACCCGGCAAGGCGCGCGTGGAGGCCGAAGACATCGGCGACGCTCATCTCGAATGCCGCCCAGCCGTGGGTTCGCAACGGCGCATAGCCCGCGACCGCCGTCGCCTCGACCAGGCGGAGGTAGCACGCGCGTCCGCCACCGTGGAGCAGCGCCGAACGCCGTCCGACGCAAGCCGGTGCGCCCCATGCGGCCGCAAGGTCGGCGGGGACAACGCCGTCTGCGACCACGCGGAGCCCCAGCGTAGCGTAATCGGCAAGGCTGTCGTCGAACGTCGCGGTACTGACCGTCCCGCATTTGATGCGGCCATGGGTATCGAAGGGTGCTTCAGTCATGGCCGACAATTTGTCCGGACATCGCCGTCGCGACAAGCGCCAATACTCACATTGTGATCGATTAACCGCCTGTCGGGCGTTATTTTCAAAGTGGCGGAGTCGGAGGGATTCGAACCCTCGGTACCAGTTACCCAGTACGGCAGTTTAGCAAACTGCTGGTTTCAGCCGCTCACCCACGACTCCGCGAAGCGACGGCGTATACCGACGCCAATCCCGCCTCGCAACCTATCTCCCGACACTGGTGTAGGCGAAGCCACGGCGGGCCATTTCGTCGGGGCGATAGACATTCCTGAGGTCGACGATGACGGGGGCGGCCATCGCGGCGGCAACGCGGTCCATGTCGAGGCCGCGGAACGCTTCCCATTCGGTCATTAGCACGGCGACATCGGCACCTGCGACGCAGGCATATGGGTCGGCGGCATAGTCGACGTCGGTCAAGACCAGCTTCGCCTGCTTGACGCCTTCGGGATCGAACGCGCGGACATGCGCGCCGCCGTCCTGCAGCGCCTGCACGACGGCGATGGCGGGTGAATCGCGCATGTCGTCGGTGTTCGGCTTGAATGTCAGGCCGAGGATCGCGACGGTCTTGTCGCGCACCGACCCGCCACACGCAGCGACGACCTTCTTCGCCATCGCCCGCTTGCGCTGATCGTTGACCGCAGCGACGGTCTCGACGATGCGGACCGGGGTGCCGAAGTCCTGCGCGGTCTTGATCAGCGCCAGCGTGTCCTTGGGAAAGCACGACCCGCCATAGCCCGGCCCGGCATGGAGGAACTTCGCGCCGATGCGGTTGTCGCTGCCGATGCCGCGCGCAACGTCCTGCACATTCGCGCCGACCGCCTCGCACAGGTCGGCGATCTCGTTGATAAAGGTGATCTTGGTCGCAAGGAAGGCGTTCGCGGCGTACTTGATCAGCTCGGCGGTGCGGCGTCCGGTGAACATCAGCGGCGATGAATTGATGAACAGCGGGCGATAGATTTCCGTGAGCACCTCGCGAGCGCGGGTATCCTCGGTCCCGATAACGATGCGGTCGGGAAACTTGAAGTCGCGGATCGCTGCGCCCTCGCGCAGGAATTCGGGGTTGGAGACGACGGCGAAGGTCGCGTTCGGGTTGGTATCGTGGAGGATGCGTTCGACTTCGTCGCCGGTGCCGACGGGAACGGTCGACTTGGTGATGACGACGGTCGCC
>JBBRQR010000140.1:0-7594 GCA_038226115.1 Sphingomonadales bacterium
AGGGAACGGGGCCGAAGATCGACATCGCGCTAGACCCGCTCGAAGGGACAACGATCGCCGCGAAAGCCGGGCCGAACGCGCTCGCCGTGCTGGCGATCGCCGAGGAGGGCGGACTGCTCAACGCGCCCGATGTCTATATGGACAAGATCGCGATCGGGCCGGGCTATGCCGAGGGCGTCATCGATCTGGCGAAGTCGGTCACCGCGAACATCACTTCGCTCGCCGCCGCAAAGGGGGTCGCACCCGGCGACATCACCGCGTGTGTTCTCGACCGCCCGCGCCACGAGGCACTGATCAAGGAACTGCGGGCGCTGGGCTGCGGCATCATGCTGATCGGTGACGGCGACGTCGCCGGGGTGATCGCGACGACCAACCCCGACACCGGCATCGACATTTACCTCGGCAGCGGAGGCGCTCCCGAAGGCGTGCTTGCGGCGGCGGCACTGCGCTGTGTCGGCGGCCAGTTCCAGGGGCGGCTGGTGTTCCGCAATGAGGATGAAAAGGTGCGGGCGCGCAAATGGGGCGTGACCGACTTCGACCGGATCTACAAGCTCGACGACCTCGCCAAGGGTGACGTTATCTTCGCCGCGACCGGAGTTACCGATGGCTCGCTGCTGGCGGGGGTCAAGACCCGCCGCGACGGCGTCGTTACGACCGAAAGCGTCGTCATGCGCGCGTCGACGGGCACCGTCCGCTGGGTGCGCGGTGAACATCGCAATCTGGGGGCGTAACGGTCGCACCGCCGTCATCGTGGCAAACGGTGGGAATACGGCAGGTTAGCGGCTGGGTTCAGTCCGGCAAGCTATCGCGACGCCCGACGTACTCCCGCCACAGCATCACCAGAACCGCCATCACCGCCGGACCGACGAACAGCCCGATCAGGCCGAGGCTCTCGACCCCGCCGAGGATGCCGACAAGGACCAGCAGGAACGGCAGGCGCGTCGTCGATCCAATCAGCGCCGGACGCAGCGTGTGGTCGATGATGAAGACGAAGATCAGCCCGCCCGCGCCGACGATGATCGCCGCAACGGTGCTCCCCGTCCCGGCGAGGACCAGTGCAGCGATACCGATGAGAACCGCCGCCCCCATCGGGATTGCCGCGGCGACTCCGGTCAGAATGCCGAACAGCAGCGCATGGGGAACGCCGCCGAGGTAATACGCGATGGTCATCACCACGCCTTCGCCCAGCCCGACGAGAATAAGGCCGTTGATCGTTCCGCGCACCGACAGCAGGATCAATTCGGCAACCTGTTCACCCGCAGCGCCGAACAATTTCTTGCCCGCCAGCCGTGCCTCGGCAGCGACCATGACCCGGTCACGGAGGAGGAAGAACAGAGTTAGAAGGGCAAAGACGAAAGCTACCACCCGCCGCACGACATCGAAGCCGAATAGCCGGGTATGGCGCATGACGACGACGTTGGCCTTGTCGATCGTTCCCGCCGCAGCATCGGGAGTGGCAAGCGTTGCGGCCCACCACCGCGTGATCGCCGCGCTCCCGACCGGAAGCGAGTCGATCATCGGTGGGACCGGGATACCGTGCGCCCGTGCCATGTTAACCCACTCGACGAGCTGGCCAACTTCGCCCGCCGCCTCGACCGCCGCCAGCGTCAGCGGGGCGATCACCAGAACGGCGACGAGGAGCGTGACGAGCGCCGGCAGCGCGGCGCGGCGCTGCTCGGGCCAGCGTGCCTCGAGTCGTTCATACAGCGGCGCGATCGCGATCGCGATGATTCCCCCCCACAGCATCGCGCGGAGGAAGCCGAGGCTGATCCACCCGGCCAGCGCGACGACGACGACGGCGAGCAGGACACGGGCGAGGCGATGCCCCGGCGGGGCGTAGGTGGCCGGTTCAGGGGCGATCATCACAGCTGACTAGCAGGCTTGGTGCGCCAACGCCATTATCGGTCGCGCGTGCTTGCCGCGGCTTATGGCCTTGTGTACCACTTGGCTCATGCAGTCGGTGCATGGTCGCCGGGGGAGAGATGCCGTGCTGAGACGTGATTTCCTCACAGCGACCGGGGTCGGCGTTGGCGGCGCGTTGCTACCATCGGTGTTTGGGCGGGTCGTTGCGGCTGAAGCCCTGCTCGATGGCGCGATTCCCGTCGCGGTCAAGCGGACCCTCGCCGACGCCGCATTGGCGGCAGCGACCGGGGCGGGGGCGAGTTACTGCGACGTCCGCGTCGGGCGCTACCTGCGCCAGTTCGTCATCACTCGCGACGCCCATGTCGAGAATGTCGTCAACACCGAATCGATCGGCGTCGGTATCCGCGTCATCGCGGGCGGTGCGTGGGGCTTTGCTGCAACCAACGACATGACGACGACCGGCGTCGCGTCCGCCGCGCGTCAGGCGACGGTGATCGCCAAGGCCAACGCGAAGAACCAGACCGCGCCGGTCCAGCTCGCACCGACGCCGGGTGTCGGCGTTCAGTCGTGGAAAGCCCCGATCCGCGTCAGCGCGATGGGCGTGCCGGTGAAGGAAAAGGCCGCACTTCTGCTCGACGTCAACGCGGCGGCGCTGGCGAACGGCGCCGACTTCGTCAACTCGGTCCTGTTCTCGGTCAACGAGCAGAAGTATTTCGCCTCGACCGACGGGAGCTACATCGATCAGGATATCCACCGCATCTGGCCGCTGATGCGCGTCACTGCCGTCGACAAGGCGACCGGCAAGTTCCGGACGCGGAGCGAATTGTCGGCTCCGATGGGCCTCGGCTACGAATATCTCGATGGCAACAAGGCCGATCAGGTCGTCCTGCCCAACGGCGTTGTCGTCTACGGCAAGTCGTATGACATGAAGGCCGACGCGATTGCCGCCGCGAAGCAGGCGCGCGCCAAGCTGAAGGCCCCGTCGGTCAAACCGGGCAAGTATGATCTTGTCCTCGATCCGTCGCACACCTGGCTGACGATCCACGAATCGGTCGGCCACCCGACCGAGCTCGACCGGGTCCTCGGTTATGAAGCGAACTATGCCGGAACCAGTTTCGCCACGCTCGACAAGCGGCGCGACCACTTCAAATACGGCAGCGAGCACGTCACGATCGTCGCCGACAAGCTGCAACCGGGCAGCCTCGGCGCGGTCGGTTATGACGACGAAGGCGTCAAGACCAAGCAGTGGGATCTGATCAAGGACGGCGTGCTCGTTGACTATCAGGCGATCCGCGATCAGGCTCACATCATCGGCAAGACGGCATCGGACGGGTGCTGCTACGCCGACAGCTGGTCGAGTGTTCAGTTCCAGCGCATGGCAAATGTGTCTCTCCTGCCGGGAAAGAAGAAGCTGAGCGTCCCCGACATGGTCGCCGGTGTCGAGAACGGCATCTACATCGTCGGCGACGGCTCGTTCTCGATCGACCAGCAGCGTTACAATGCCCAGTTCGGCGGCCAGTTGTTCTTCGAGATTAAGAACGGCAAGGTCGGCGGCATGATCGAGGACGTCGCCTATCAGATCCGGACGCCCGAGTTCTGGAACGCCTGCGTTTCGGTATGCGATGAACGCGACTACCGCCTTGGCGGGTCGTTCTTCGACGGCAAGGGGCAGCCGGCGCAGGTGTCGGCGGTCAGCCACGGGTCGTCGACCGCGCGCTTCAACGGCATCAACGTCATCTCGACCGCGCGCTCGCTCGGCTGACCCGGAGACTATGACATGAGCATTTTCACCGAGGCCCAGGCGAAAGCCATTCTCGACAAGGTCATCGCCCTGTCGAAGGCCGACCAGTGCACCGCGCAGCTGAAAGGGTCGATCGACGGCAACGTCCGCTTCGCCCTCAACAACGTGTCGACGGCAGGGATCGTCAGCAACGTCGATCTGGCCGTCGAGGTTGCCTTCGGCAAGCGGGTCGGCATCGCGACGATCAATGCGTTCGACGACGCCGCGCTCGAACGAGTTGTCCGCCGCGCCGAGGATCTTGCCCGCCTCGCGCCCGAGAACCCCGAATTCGTCCCCGCCGTTGCGAAGCAGACGTACAAGCCGACCCCGACGTTCAGCCCGGCGACGGCGGCGATCTCCGCCGACTATCGCGCGCAGGTCGCCGCCGACTCGATCAACCCGTGCAAGGCGGAAAAGCTCGTCGCCGCCGGCTTTCTTCAGGACGGCGTCAGCTTCGTTGCGTTCGCCAATTCAAAGGGCAACTTCGGTTACCAGCAGGCGACCGATCTAAACTACACCTGCACCGTTCGCACCGACGACGGGCGCGGTTCAGGCTGGGTCGGGCGCAACCTCCAAGACGCCAAGGTGTTCGACACCAAGAGCGACATCCGCATCGCGATGCGAAAGGCTAGTGCATCGGCCGATGCAAAGGCGCTCGAGCCGGGCAAATACACCGTCATCCTCGAACCAGCAGCGGCGGCGGGCTTGCTTGCCTTCATGTTCAATGCGTTCGACGCGCGTGAAGCCGACGAGGGGCGCAGCTTCCTGTCGAAGAAGGGTGGTGGCAACAAAATCGGCGAACAGATTTGCGACCCGCGCGTCAACTTCACCGCCGATCCGTCGCACCCCGATGCCGTCGTCATGCCGTGGGACGACGATGGCTTGCCGCGTGACCGCCTGCCGCTGGTGACGAATGGCAAGATCGCCAATCTGCAATATTCGCGCTGGTGGGCGCAAAAACAGGGCAAGAAGGCCAATGCCGGAATCGGCAACCTCGTCATGGCAGGCGGCACCAAATCGACCGCCGACCTGATCAAGGGCACCGCGAAGGGCATCCTTGTCACCCGGACATGGTATATCCGCATGGTCGATCCGCAGACGGTGCTGCTCACCGGCCTAACCCGCGACGGGACATTCTACATCGAAAATGGGCAGATCAAATATCCGCTCAAGAACTTCCGTTTCAACGAATCGCCGGTGATCATGCTCAACAACATCGAGGAACTGGGTCGCCCGGTGCGCGTCAAGGGAGACGAGTCCGATCTCATCATGGTCCTGCCGCCGATGAAGCTGCGCGACTTCACCTTTACCTCGCTGTCCGACGCGGTCTGACGTTGGCGGGGCTAGACCGCGCCGAGTTCCTGCGTCTGATGGTCGGCGGGCTTGCCGGGGCACTGCTGGCCACGCCGACGCTGGCGGCGGCCAGGGTCTATGATTTCTGGTTCACCCGGCTGCGGTACGATTCCGGTGACTGGGACGTCGATGCCCGAATGCCGTCGAACCTGCTGACATCGCTGATCGACTACACCAACCTGCGGGTCGACCCGAAGGAGCGCGTCGTCGCCCTTGCCGATCCGGCGATGTTAAGCGCCCCATTCGTCTATCTTGCCGGACACAAGCTCGTCGAGTTCAACCCGGCCGAGCGCCGCAACTTCGAACATTATGTGCGAAACGGTGGCTTCGTCCTCGTCGACGATTGCAACCACGATATCGACGGCCTGTTCGCCAAGTCGTTCGAGCGGCAAATGGGCGCGATCTTCGGCGCCAGCGCGCTCAAGCGTCTCGCCCCCAACCATCCCGTGTTCAAGGCTTTCTTCAAGTTCGCCGGACCGCCGAACACCGGTTTCGAGCTCAACGGCTGGGGCGACGACCTCGTCCACGATTATCTCAAGGGCATCACGATCGATGGCCGTCTCGGCCTGATCTATAGCAACAAGGATTACGGGTGCGAGTGGGATTACGATTGGCACAACAAGCGTTTCCTCGCCGAGGACAATACAAAATTCGGCGTCAACATCGTGATGTACGCGCTCAACTCGTGACGGTGTGGCGATGACCGAGGCGGACATTGTGGCGCGGCTGGCCCCGATCGCCGACCTGCGGCGGGCGATTGCGGGGGCGATTGTTGGGCAGGATGATGTCGTCGAGCAGTTGCTGATCGGGCTTTTCGCCGGTGGCCACTGCCTGCTCGAAGGCGTCCCCGGCCTCGGCAAGACGCTGCTTGTGCGGACGTTGGGCAGTGCGCTCGACCTCGGTTTCCGCCGCATCCAGTTCACTCCTGACCTTATGCCGAGCGACATCCTCGGCACCGAGTTGCTCGAGGAAGATCACGGCACGGGTCATCGCAGCTTCCGCTTTCAGCCTGGGCCGGTGTTTACCAATCTGCTGCTGGCCGACGAACTCAACCGGACGCCACCGAAGACGCAGGCGGCGCTGCTCGAGGCGATGCAGGAGCGCACCGTTAGCTATGTCGGGGTAACCCATGTCCTGCCCGCGCCGTTCTTCGTGCTGGCGACGCAGAACCCGATCGAGCAGGCGGGCACCTACCCGCTGCCCGAGGCGCAGCTCGACCGCTTCCTCCTCAACATTCGCGTCGACTACCCGAGCGAAGCCGAGGAGCGCGATATATTGATTGCGACGACCGGAAGTGCAGGCACCGCCGTGGCGGCGGTGATGGACGCCGCCGCCGTTCTCGCGCTTCAGGCCCTCGTTCGCGATGTCCATGTCGGGCCTGACCTGCTGCTGTGGGTGACGCGCCTCGTGCGCGCGACGCGACCCGGCGCCGGTGGCTTGTCGGTGGTAACGCACAACGTCCGCTGGGGGGCGGGGCCGCGGGCGGGCCAATCGCTCATTCTTGCGGCGAAGGCGCGTGCCTTGCTTCGCGGGCGGCTCGCGGCGACGCGCGATGATGTCGTCGCGCTTGCCGCGCCGGTCCTCCGCCACCGCCTTGTCCTCGCCTTCGCCGCCGAGGCCGAGGGGCGCGACTCCGATGTGGTGATCGCCGAGGTCGTGCGCGGCGTCCCGTTCCCCGCCTGACCGCGCACGTGGCGGTCGATCTTCCCGCCGATGTGCGTGGCCGCTTGCGGGGGTTGCGGCTATGGGCGCAGCGGGCAGGCGCCGTCTCGGGGATCGGATCGCACGCCAGTCGCAGCCGAGGGGCGGGCCTCGAATTCGCTCAGTACCGCGCCTACGAACCCGGCGACGAGGTGCGTCAGGTCGACTGGAAGCTCTACGCGCGATCGGAGCGCCTGTTCGTCCGCGAGGCCGAGCGCGAAAACCCGCTGACGCTGTGGATCGTGATCGATGCGAGCGCGTCCATGGGGCAGGGCGATGCGGCGCGCGCCGGATGGTCGCGCCTCGACGCGGCCAAGCTGCTTGCCGTGTGCCTCGCGGAACTCGCGCTAGCGGGTGGCGACCGGTTCGGCTGGATCGTGCCCGGCGTCCGCGGCGTCGTCGCTGCGCCAGCGGACGGGCGGCGACAGCGCGATCGCTTGCGCCTCGACCTCGCGTTCGATGCGGCTGCCGCCCCATTCGCCGCTGCCGACCTTGCCCCGCTGTACGAACGCATCGGCGCGCACGATCTCGTCCTTGTCCTTAGCGATCTGTTCGACGACGCCGTCGTCGAGATGATACTGCGGCTGGCAGCGGCGCGGCGCGATGTCGCCGTGATCCAGATCCTGACCGCCGAGGAACGCGACTTCCCCTTTGCCGACGGTCGCCGCTTCGTCGACCCCGAGAGCGGAAACGAAGTCATCGGTGATGGTCCGGCAATGCGCGCCAATTTCATCCGCGACTTTGCCGCCGCGCGCGCCACGCTTGCCGCCCGACTGGGCGCGAGCGGTGTCCGCTTGGCGACGCACTTCCTCGACGAAGCCGCTGATGTCCCACTCCGCGCCTTGTTCGGTGCGCCAACACGATGACGCCGGTGCTGTTGTTTCCCGCCGCGCTCGG
>JBBRQR010000141.1:0-7516 GCA_038226115.1 Sphingomonadales bacterium
CCAAACCCCACAACCGCAACCCGCAAGCCCAAACAAAAGCGCAGCCACAGCGCCACCAACACCCGCGTCAAAACCCCAAGGCCAGCGCACAAGAACCCGATCTCGGATTTATCCGCCAAGGCTCATGAATAAGACGGGCTAAGCCGTTTCGCCCTCTGTAGGACAGCGCTTTTTCGCCGGTCGATGGCCCGGTCGCCGCCGCACGCGAAATCGGTTCCGCCCGACGTGTTCCCGTTCTAGGCTCCGGCGTCGTCTTGGGGAGCCGCCGTGTCCGATCCATTCCGTCCGTCGCGTGGTTCCGCCGCCGTCTTCGCGCTCGTCGCCCTCGCATGGCTGGTCGCCGCCGCCGCCGTGTCGCTTGCCGCCGGGGTCGACGTCAGCCTCGAGGGGTCGGCGCTCGTGCGCTTCATCGCGGGATTGGCGCTGCGCCTCGCGCCGCCGCTCGCGGTGACGATCGCCGCGATCGAACTCGTCCGCCGCGCGCACCATGGTGCCGCCGATGATGTTGCCGAACTCGCTGCGCGCACCGCCGCCGCCGCCGCCGCCGGACAGGCCGTGCGTGACGGGCTGCTCGACATCGATGCGACGCTGACCGCGATCGGCGGGCGATTGAGTGACCTCCGCGCGGCGACAGCCAACGAGGCCCCACGTCTGATCGAAGCGGCGACGAATATTGCGACGTTAACGACGACGCTCGCTGCGACGACGAAGACGACGACCGCAGCGGCGCACGACCTCGCCGTCATCGTCCCGACGGCGCAGCGCCACGCCGATGCGCTGACCACGACGCTCGGCGAAACCGCTGCGGCGACGACGCGCCAACTCGGCGAAGTCGAGACGATGCTCGCCGGGGTGATGACCCGCCACGCCGAGATCGCGAGCGAGATCGCGGCGATCGGCGCGGCGGCAACCAACGCGGCGGCGGCGATCGATGCGCGGGCGGTGACGCTCGGCACGGCGGTCGATGCCGCGCTGACGCGGACGGCGGCGGCGCTCGATCATGTGCGCGATGCGGTCGACGCGCAGGCGGCGACGATGATCGCGAGCGTCGGTGCGGCGCAGACCGGCCTCAACGCGATCGGCGGAGCTACCGCCGCGACGGTCGCCGGGCGGATCGACCATATCGTCGGCGCGACGAACGCGCTCGGGGCGAGCCTCGCCGACCACGACGCCGCGACGCACACGTTGATCGCCACCGTCGAACGCAGCTTTGCCGTGCTCGACAAGCGGCTCGGCCATGCCGCCGCGATGGGGACGGCGACGCTCGACGGCTTTCATACCCGGATGGCGGCGGTCCGCGACCTGACCGACGGCGTCCCCGCCAAGCTCGACGCGGCGATCGCGGGACTCGGCGCGGTCGAGGCGGCGGCGGCGCGGCTGGCCCCGGCGGCAGCGAGTGCGGCGAGCCTGCACGATGCGCTGACGGTCGCCGCCGCACCGGCGGGGGCGGTTGCCGACGATCTCGCCCGCGCCCGCGCCGATCTGACGGCGATCGAGGAGGCCGCGCACGGGTCGGCTCTTGCCGCCGCGAACCAGCTCATCGAGGTGCTCGGGCGGGTTCGCGAGGTGGCCGGATCGGCGACGGGAACGCTGCGCGACGCCCTCGCCGCCGTCGTCGCCGAGGCCGAAAGCGCGCTGACCGCCGCCGGAGCGCGCGCCGCAACCGCCGCCTTCGCCGACCCGATCCGCCACGAAATCGCCGGGCTGGAGGGCGCCGCCGCGCTCGCCGGGGATGCCGCGCAAGCTACCGCCGACCGAATCGCGGCGCGCCTGCTCGGTCTGACGGCGACGGTCGCGACGGTCGAGCGACGGCTGGCGGGGGTGTAGCCCTCCCCTCCCCTAAAGGGGAAGGGTGGCGCGCTTCCCCAACGCCGCCGCCAGCGCATCGCGGTCCAACCCGCCCTCCCACGCCGAGACGACGATCGTCGCCACCGCATTGCCGACGAAGTTGGTCAGCGACCGGCATTCCGACATAAAGCGGTCGATCCCGAGAATCAGCGCCATCCCGGCGACCGGCACGTCGGGGACCACCGCAAGCGTTGCCGCGAGCGTAATGAACCCGGCCCCCGTCACCCCAGCCGCACCCTTCGAACTTAGCATCGCGACGCCGAGGAGCAGCGCCTGCTGGCCGAACGAAAGTGGCACATCGCACGCTTGCGCGATGAACAATGCGGCTAACGTCATGTAAATGTTCGTCCCGTCGAGGTTGAAGCTGTACCCCGTCGGCACGACTAGCCCGACGACCGCCGGGCGGCACCCGGCATCCTCGAGCTTGGCGATCAGCGACGGCAGCGCGGCCTCCGACGACGACGTGCCGAGGACGAGAAGGAGCTCCTCCTTCAGATAGGCGACGAGCCGGAAGATCGAGAAGCCCGCCGCCCAGCCGACGAGCCCAAGAATGCCGAAAACGAAGACGAGGCTGGTCAGATAGAAACTGGCGACGAGCAGCCCGAGATGGGCAAGCGCGCCAAGGCCGAACTTGCCGATGGTGAACGCCATCGCCCCGAACGCGCCGACGGGGGCGGCCTTCATCAGAATGCCGACGACGCGGAAGACGACCGTTTGCGCCGCGTTGAGGACGCGAACCAAGGGTGCCCCCGCCTCCCCGACCAGCGCGAGCGCGACGCCGGTCAGGATCGCGACGAACAGAACCTGAAGAATCTCGCCGTCGACCAGCGCGCTGACCATCGTCGTCGGGATGATGTTGGTGAGAAAGCCGGTGATGGTCGTCGCGTGCGCCTTGGCGGTGTACGTCGCGATCGCGCTCGCATCGAGGCTGGCGGGAGCGATGTGGAGGCCCGCGCCGGGTTGCACGACGTTGGCGACGACCAGTCCGAGGATCAGCGCGAGAGTCGAGAAGAACAGGAAATACGCAAACGCCTTGCCGACGACGCGACCGACCGTGCCGAGTTCGCCCATGCCGGCGATCCCGGTGGCGACAGTCAAAAAGATAACCGGGGCGATGACCATTTTGACGAGCTTGATGAAGCCGTCGCCGAGCGGTTTGAGCGCGGCCCCCGTCGCCGGGAAGAAATACCCGACGAGGACACCCGCGACGATCGCCGCGAGGACGACGAGGTAAAGGCGACCCGATGGGGGCGCAGCGGGAGTATGCGACGGCGCGACGGCGAGGTTCATGCTGCACCAATCCGGTTCGGGCGAGTGTCAAGCAGAATGGACAAAGTTGACGAAAGTCGCGCCACGCGGATGGTGGCTCCGGCCGCCGACGAACCGGGTCGGTGCGCGGTGCGCAATGCTGGGGTAATGTGCGGGGCGGCAGGGGACGTCATCACCCGATTCTAAGCCGAATCGGGCGATGTAGGACAGCGTTTACTTGGGCTTTGCCAGCAACGCCGCGACCGCAGCGATCGAGCGGTCGACCGCGCCGAGGGCATGGGTACGCTCGGCCTCGGGGAAGGCTGCCGACGCGGGCTGGCTCGCGATCGACGCGCGCATCGTCTTCAGGCTGGCGAGACCCTCGGTGAGCGTGGTGCGAACCGGCGCGGCGGCGGCGCTCGCGCACGTCACGGTATAGGTCATGGTCGCCCCGGCACCTTTCAAAACCATCGCGTGCGGCTTGGCGGTGGTCTTGAGATCGCACCCGCCCGCGGTGTCGAAGTCGGCGGGCAGCGTCATGCCGCCGGGAAGCGGGGCACCTGCGCGGACGATGGTGCCGCCGACAATCAGCGCATAGCCGCCCGCGCCGTCAGGCTTGACGCCGATCGTCGTCGCCTGCTTGCCGTGCGTCGGCATCGCGGTTGCGGCGAGCGCGGCGCTGCCGATCAGGGTCAGGGCAGCGGCGGCCACGACCCGGCGGCGGGTGGAAACATGGTATCCGAGCATCATCAAACGTCCTTTCAAGGTGCTGCGCAAATTGAGGTGACATACAGGGATCGCGCCAATCCCTGCGGCCTTGGCGAGAACGTCGGCGTAGGTCGCGACCGCACCGGGAGCCGCGTCGAGCACGCTCGCATCGGCGGCGAATTCCTGATCGGCGCGGAACGCCCGCAGTGCGACCCACGCGATCGGGTTCCACCAGTGCGCCGCCAGAACGGCCAGCGACACCCAGTTGGCGATCAGGTCGCCGTGACGGTGGTGTGCCGCTTCGTGCGCAAGAGCGAGGTCGCGCTTGGCGGGGACATAGTCGCGGTCGAAGCCAAGCGGGACGGCGATGGTGCGACGGAAGACGCCGAACGCGAGCGGGCCGTCGACATCGGCGGCGATCACCGCGATGCCGCCATAGGCCCCGCGCGTGGTTCCGGTCGCGCGGAGGCGGCGGCAGAACATCGCGTGGCGGATGGCGAACGTGGCGAACAGCGCGGCGGCTCCCGCGAGCCAGACCACGGCCAACGCGATGCCGAGCGACGGCCCGACCGGCGCCACGACGCGGGCGATGGCGTCGCTCGGCCCAACAAACAACACGGTCGTCGCGTCCCCGGAGAATCGCACGATCTCGCCGGTCGGCAGCGACGGCAGCACCATCCGCGCGAGCGGCAGCGCCCACAGGGCATAGGCGACCCCCGCCCCCGCCCAACGTCGCACCGGCGTGCGCGCCACCAGCACGAGCAGCATCAGCGCGGTCGACGCCGTCAGCATCGGCACCGCCCATTCGGTCAGCGCGGTCATTTCTTGAGGGCCTTGAGCAGCGCCTCGATCTCGGCGATCTCGTCGGCGTCGAGCGCGTTACGTTCAGCCAAGTGAGCGACGAGCGGCGTGACCCGCCCGCCGAACAGCCGGTCGATCAGGCGACGCGATTCTCCGGCGACATAGTCCGCGCGCGCGATCAGCGGGCGATACAGATACCGCCGCCCATCGGCGTCGTACGCGACGACGCGCTTGGCGACGAGCCGCGCGAGCAATGTCTTGACGGTGTTTGCCGACCAGCCGCGTTCTGGAATCTGCGCGATGACGTCGGCCGCCGTCAGCGGGCTTTGCCCCCACAGCACCGTCATCACCGCCGCTTCGGCCTCGCTGATCCGTTCCATGCGCATTTGCTCCAACTCGACTACAGCTGTAGGTAAAGTCACCTACATATGTAGTCAATAGCTGTCGCGATCGGGGAGTCGACCTACGCGGGCACCCGTCAATGCGCGTGGAAAGAAAAGTCCGACAAAAGCGATGTCGATTCCCACGGGGTTTGCTGATTTTGCGTTTCACCGATGACCTTCGCCCGGACGCGGCGGAAGACGATCTCGATCGGCTCGTCGGACTGCCGAATCATTTCGGCAAGGGCGGTGGCGTATGGGCTGTCGTCGCCGTCGCCGTCCTCCGCCGTTTTGCCGGGGGCCGTTGAATAGGCGATGATCGACCCGTTGCGGGCGTTCATCTGCGCGAGGCCCCCCTCCTCGCCGCGACTGCCACTGAACGGAACATTGCGGCAGGCGTCGAGGATGACGATCGTCGTCGTCGGCTTGGCGCTGTCGAGCAGAGCGAGGATGGCGTCGGCGCTCTGGCCGTAAGTCTGCAAACCGGTCAGATTCTTGATCGGCTGGCCGACCGGGATCAGATAATTAATGCCCTCCGACGCCGCACCATGGCCGGCGTAGAAGAACAGCGCTGTCGCGTTGGGACCGGCGTTGCGGATCGCATCGGCAAAGGTCGCCAACGCGTCCTTCATCTGGATGACAGTCAGATTATAATGGTCGGACACCTTGAACCCCGCCTTGACCAGTGCCGTGGCCATCAGCCGGCCATCGTTGACCGGATTTTTCAGCGCCGTCATGTTGGGTTCGTACGCCCCGTTGGCGATGACCAGCGCAAGACGCGGGCCCGACGGCACTTTCGCTCCGGTCGGGTTGAAGGCGGGCTGCGGCGCGGCATTTTCACCCGTAACCGGCAGGAAGTCGCGCGCCGCCGGTGAAATCGCGGCAGGTGCCTTGACGATGAAACTGGCCGCTTGCGAATAGCCCAGTTTCACGGCCTGTTCGAAGAACGCATTGGCATCGTCCAAGTTGATCGGGACACCGTCCAGCCCGTCACGAAACATCAGCCCAAGATTGAAATAGGCAGCGGCATAGCCGTTGTGCGCGGATTGCTTGAACAGCGATTTCGCCCGCTCGACATCCTGGGGAACGCCCTGCCCATGTTGATACAGCCGCCCGAGCATATTTTGTGCCGCGGGGTGGTTCAGGCTCGCCGCGCGCGTGTAAAAATCGACCGCCTTGACGTAATCCTGTGCAACGCCGCGACCGTATTCATATGATAGACCAAGGTTGTACGTTGCCGCCTGGCTCCCCGCCTCCGCCGCCAGCCGATAATATTTGAATGCCGTAGCGCGATCCTGCGCGACGCCACGGCCGATGCCGTAAGCGATCGCAAGCCCGTTGAGCCCGCCCGGATCGCCCGCCTCCGCCGCGCGTGTGTAATATTCAAATGCCAGTTGGTAATCGCGCGGGACGCCTTTGCCAGTCGTGTAGAGACCGGCGACCTTGGTTTGGGCCTTGGCGTCGCCAGCATCTGCCGCCTGAATCAGCGCCGCCACGTCCTGAGCCAATGCTGGCAGCGGCAGCAGCATGATCGCCAATGCAATCCACAGACATGGCTTCATGGCGCGGCCCCTCGTTGGCTTGCAGCTAACTACCATCCCGTCGGCAGCCTGTCGTGGCGCAACTGCGCATAACGGCGTGGCGCCTCCGGTCGACTGACCGCGACGCCGGGCAGCGTATCCGGCGATCGCGCTGCCCCTTGCCAACGCCGCGCGTCCGTTCCACCACCGGCACATGGCCTATCCCCCCCGCACTCCCGGTGGCCGCCCCCCAGGGCGTCCGCCGGGTCAGCCGCCGACGCGCGGCGACCGTCCTGCCCGTCCGCCCGCGCGCCGCATTCGCGAGCCCGATGGCGGCAGCCAACTGAGCACCAATCCGCGCGACGCCAACCGCATCGCCAACCAGACCGACCGCCCGATGCTCAAGCGCCCCGAGGCGGGCAGCGCGTCGAACCCGTTCGGCGGTCGTCCGGTCAAGGTTCCCCGCGCACGCGGGACGAAAGGGCCGCGCGTTCGCGCCGACGGCTCGGTCGCCGAACGTGGCGGCAGCGACGCAACCAAGACCCCCCGCAGCCGCGCCAACAATGCCCCGCGCCGCGACCGTGGCACCGCGCGCGCCGAGGCCGCCGCCACACCGGGCAAGCACGAACCCCAGCGCATCGCCAAATTGCTTGCCCGCGCCGGGGTCGGCTCGCGCCGCGACATCGAACGCTTCATCGCCGATGGCCGCGTCAGCGTCGGCGGCACGGTGCTGACGACCCCGGCGCACGTCATCGCCAGCCTCGACGGCGTCCTCGTCGATGGTCGCCCGGTCGCGGCGATCGAAGCGACGCGGCTGTTCCGCTTCCATAAGCCCGCCGGGTTCCTGACAACGGCGCGCGACCCCGGCGGGCGCCCGACGATCTTCGACGCGCTGCCCGCCGGACTGCCGCGACTGGTTCCCGTCGGGCGGCTCGACATGAACACCGAAGGGTTGTTGCTGCTGACGACCGACGGCGCGTTGAAGCGTGCACTCGAGCTCCCGGTCAACGC
>JBBRQR010000142.1:0-7424 GCA_038226115.1 Sphingomonadales bacterium
GTCCACGCCGCATGGCGCCGGGTGATCGCGCAGGTTCACCCGGATCGCGGCGGTAACGCCGTCCATGCCGCCGAAGTAACTGCAGCGCGCGACCTGTTGTTACGCGGCTAACGCCGATCCGCTGCTATTTTAGATTAGCGCGACAATCGCGAAATCTGCGGTTTACCCGGGGCTTTTCGTTCCTCGGGAGGAGCGAATGCGATAATTTGCAACTGAATCGCGCGATAAACGCTTGCTATGGATGCGCTTCGTACTTATTGTGCAGTGCAGCATAGACGGAGCGAGACATGGCAATCATGGGCGATAATAAGATACGACCTAAGTCGGCGATCGCAATGCCGACCCCGGCGGTTGTCGTTTCCAAACCGACCGCGACTGTCGTGGCCAAGCCGACGGCGTTTGTCGCTGCCAAGCCGACGGCGGCGGTCGTTATTAAGCCGACGGCGCCTGTCGTTGCTAAGCCGGTGGTGCCTGTCGTTGCTAAGCCGGTGGCGCCTGTCGTTGCTAAGCCGGTGGCGGTTGTCGCTGCTAAGCCGACGGCGGTTGTCGCTGCTAAACCGACGGCGGCGGTCGTTACTAAGCCGCGCGCCGCGTCGATGACGGCACCCGTCCCTCCGATCGTGTCGACGCCGATTGCTATCGCACCCGTCGCGGTGCAGCGGGCGCCGATCGTCCCCGCGGTAGTCGCGCCCGCCGCGCCGGTCGCCGTTTCTGCTCCCGTCGCCACTCAGCCGATCGAGAATGTTCGCGCGGCGTGGACGCCTGAGCCCACCGTCACTCAAACTACCCTGCCCCCCCATTCCGCCACCGTCGTGTCGGAACCCGTAAAAAAGGAAATCAAGATGACCGATACCTACACCACTGCCGCCGACGCCATGAAGAACGGCGCCGAAGCGATGAAGACGTCGATGTCGAGCCACGCCGAAAGCGCGATGGCGAGCGGCAAGGCGTCGATGGAGCAGGTCGCGACCAAGTCGCGCGAAGCCCTTGAGAACAGCATGAAGTCGGTCGAAGAGATGTCGACGATGGCCAAGGGCAATGTCGAGGCGATGCTCGCGTCGTCGAAGACCGCCGCCGCCGGGATCGAAGCGATCGCCAAGCAGGTTTCAGACTTCAGCCGCAAGTCGTTCGAGGAAGTCACCGCCGCCGCCCGTGCGATGACCACGGTCAAGACGCCGAACGAGCTGATGCAGCTGCAGAACGACTTCGCCAAGACGCAGTTCGACGCCGCCGTCGCCGAAATGTCGAAGCTGTCGGAAGCCGTCGTCAAGATGCTCGGCGAAGTGTTCGAGCCGATGCAGGCGCGTGCCACGATGGCGACCGACAAGATGAAGTCGATGATCACCCCGGCCAAGTAAGGCCGCGATCAGCGATCGTTCGATCCGGGCGGGGGAGCAATCCCCCGCCCGTTTTCGTTTCGGCGGTGCGCGGAGAGGTAAGTGTCGCGGCATCCCGCCCCCTTGAACCCCGCTGCCCCGCGCCCGTATATGTGTGCGATGAATTCGCCTCCCCGCGCTGGCCCCGATGATGACGACCGCGAACGCCGCGGTGGCACGGGGGTCGCGACCAAGACCCGCCCGAAGACGGCAAAACCAGCCTTGTATAAGGTGCTCCTCCTCAACGACGACTACACGCCGATGGAGTTCGTCGTGCTGACGCTCCAGCGTTTCTTCCGCATGACGATCGAGCAGGCGACGCAGGTCATGCTCCACGTCCACCAGCGCGGTGTTGGGATTTGCGGGATCTTCACCTACGAAGTTGCCGAGACCAAGGTGACGCAGGTGATGGATTTCGCCAAGGCGAACCAGCACCCGCTCCAGTGCACGCTGGAAAAGGATTGAGCAGACCGGCGCGTGCTCGATAGCTTCGCGCCCGACCTTCGCGCGGTCGTCGTCGGTGCCGGTGGCGGCATCGGCGCGGCGTTTGTCGACCTGCTGACCCCGCGCGGTGAGGTGTTCGCCCTCGCCCGCGCCGATCTCGACCTGACCGATCCTGTGGCGATCACCGCCGCCGCTGCCGCGATCGACGGTCCGATCGACCTCGTTATCGTCGCGACCGGAATGCTCCACGATGTCGCGGGCGGGCCGGAAAAGTCACTCCGCGATCTCGACGCGATCCGCCTCACACACAGCTTTGCGGTTAACGCCATCGGTCCAGCGCTTGTTGCCAAGGCGTTCCTCCCCAAACTGCGGACCGACCGCAAGACGGCGTTCGTCGCGCTGTCGGCGCGCGTCGGGTCGATCGGCGATAACCGGCTTGGCGGGTGGTACGGCTACCGCGCGGCGAAGGCGGCGCTCAACCAGTTGCTCCGCACCGCCGCAATTGAACACGCGCGCCGCGCCCCGCTGGGCGTCGTCGCCAGCCTCCATCCCGGCACCGTCGCGACCCGCCTGTCGGCCCCATTCCAGCGCGGCGTCGCGGCGGAAAAGCTGTTCACCCCCGAATTTTCCGCCGCCGCCTTGCTCGGCGTGATCGACCGCCTGACTCCTGCCGACAGCGGCGGCTTTTTTGCGTGGGACGGCGCGGCGATTCCATTTTGAGACAGACTCGATTCGGTCTAGAGCAACGTCAGATGCGGGTGGGCTTTGCGTTACTTATCACGGCGTTAACGATTGCGGCTCCGGCGGCGGCGGTTGACGACCCGCGTCGCCTGATTGCCGCGCTTCCTTCACCGTGCGCCGCACCGCCAATGACACCGCTGACGCTGCCCGATCTCGTCGACCTTGCCCTGTGCGCCAACCCGGCGACGGCAGTCGCCTTTGCCGGTGCCCGCTCGGCTGCCGCCAATGTCGGCATTGCGCGGGCGAGTGAGCTGCCGAGCCTGTCGGCAACGATCGGACCGACGTTGAACCGATCCGACTACCTCAACAATCAACGCTTCGTGGCGTCGAATTCGACCGACCTCGGGTCATCGGCCAGCCTCGCGCTCAATTATCTGTTGTTCGACTTCGGTGGTCGCGCGGCGCGGATCGATGTGGCGCGGTCGCAGCAGCGCGCTGCCCTCGGCCAGGTTGCCGACACGGCGCAGACCGTCGCGCTGACAACGGTGACGGCGTACAACAGCCTCAACGCCAACCTCGGGGCGGTGACGGCGGCGCGCGCGACGGTGGCGTTTAACCGCTCGTCGTTCGACCTCGCCGACGGCAAGCGCCGCGCGGGCGTGTCGACCCCCGCCGATGCGCTACAGGCGCGGACCGCACTCGCGCAGGCCGAACTGACGTTGGCGCAGGCGCAGGGCAATGCGCGAACGGCGGCGGGGCAGTTGGCCGTCGCAATCGGGCAGCCGCCGACGACGATCCTCACGCTCGCCCCCGCGCCGTCGCTTGCGACCGCCGATAGCCTGACCCGCGATGTCACGACGCTGATCGCCGATGCCGAGCGCCTCCGCCCCGACCTGACGACCGCGCGCGCCAACCGCGACGCCGCGCTCGCACAGGTGCGGGCGGCGCGATCGGATACGCGCCCGTCGGTCGGATTGAGCGTTCAGGACAGCCTCGGCTATGCCAACAGCGTGACTGACGCCAACCGCGCGAGCGTCGGGGTGACGCTGTCGCTGCCGCTGTTCAACGGCTTCGACCGGACGTACCGCGTTGCGTCGGCGCGCGCCGAGGCCGATCGGCAGGCGGCGCTGCTCGAACAGGCGCGGCAGCAGGCGGGGCTCGACGTCTATACCCAGGCAACCGCGCTGCGGACGGCGATCGTCGTGCTGGCGACCGCCCGCGACCTGATCAACAGCGCAACCGCGAGTGCCGACATCGCGCAGGGCCGCTTTAAGGCGGGCGTTGGGACGTTCACCGATCTGCTCAACGCGCAGTCCGCGCTCGCGAGCGCACGGCAGCAACTTGTCAGTGCCGACTTCGGCGTCCGCGACGCGCAGGCGCGGCTGGCGCGCGCGGTCGGGGCGATCGGCGACGCGGTCGACGGCATGAGGAGACGCTGATGACACGCCGCCGCTGGATCATCCTTCTCGTCCTCGGCCTCGCCGCCGCCGCATGGTTCGGCTGGAACGCGACGCACAAGCCCGACCCCGCCGCCGCGTATGTGACGCAGGCGATCGCCACCGGCGACCTGAGCGAGGTCATCACCGCCAACGGCGTCATCAACCCCGTCCGCGTCGTCAGCGTCGGCACTCAGGTATCGGGGACAGTCGCCAAGCTCAACGTCGATTACAATAGCCGCGTCACCGTCGGGCAGGTGCTGTGCCTGCTCGATCCGTCGGTCTATGCCGCGCGCCTTGCCGCGAGCGAGGCGACGCTCGCCAACGTCAGCTCGACCATGGCCCTCACCCGCGCCAACGCCGGGCGCTCGGCCGAACTGTTCAGGCAGAATTACATCAGCCGCCAGGATTATGAGACGACGCAGCAGACCGCCGCCAGCGCATCGGCGCAGGTCGCTGCCGCCCGCGCGCAGATCAAGCAGGACCGGACCAACCTCGGCTATACGATCATCCGCTCGCCGGTCGCGGGCGTCGTCATCAGCCGCCAGGTCGACCTCGGCCAGACCGTCGCGGCGTCGTTCAACACCCCGACGCTGTTCACCATCGCGCGCGATCTGACGGCGATGCAGATCGAGGCGGCGGTCGCCGAGGCCGACGTCGCCAAGGTCCGCATCGGCCAGTCGGTCAACTTCACCGTCGACGCCTTTGTCGGACGTACCTTTACCGGCAGCGTGCGACAGGTCCGCCTCAACCCAACAACTCAGCAGAACGTCGTGACCTACACCGTCATTGTCGGCGTCGCGAACCCGGATGGCGCGTTGCTCCCGGGGATGACCGCGAATGCGTCGTTCCTCGTCTCCGACCACAAGAGCGCCTTGCTGATCCCCAACGCCGCGCTCAGCTACAAGCCCGCCGACTTCAAGCCGACCAAGCGCCGCGCGGGCGATGCCGGGACGCTGACGGTGTTCGTGCTGAAGGGCAGCACGCCCGAGCCGCGCCGCATCCGCATCGGCGCGTCCGACGCCGACAGCTCGATCGTCACCGGCGGCGAGCTCCACGCGGGCGACCAGATCATCACCGCCGACGTCGGCAAGGACGGCAAAAAGGGCCTCGTCCTCGGCCCACCCGGGAGCGGTCCGCCGCCGGCCAAAAAATGACCCGCGCCGTCCTCGAGCTGACCGATGTCGTCAAGGACTATGTCGGTGAAGCGGGCACCTTCCGCGCGCTCCACGGCGTGTCGATGACGGTTGCCGAAGGCGAGCTGATGGCGATCATGGGGCCGAGCGGATCGGGCAAATCGACGCTGATGAACATTATCGGCTGCCTCGATTCGCCGACCACCGGAACCTACCGCTTCGAAGGACAGGACACGGCGACGCTGTCCGAACGCGCCCTCGCGCGGATGCGAAATGCGGGCATCGGCTTCGTTTTCCAAAGCTTCAACCTGCTCCCCCGCCTGTCGGCCCTCGGCAATGTCGCGCTCCCGCTCGTCTATTCGGGGCTCGGCAAGGCCGACCGCGAGACAAAGGCGCAGGCGTTGCTCGCCGAAGTCGGGCTGGCCGACAAGCCGCGCTCGCGTCCAAGCCAGTTGTCCGGCGGGCAGCAGCAGCGCGTCGCCGTCGCCCGCGCCCTGGCGAATGCGCCGAAGCTGCTCCTCGCCGACGAGCCGACCGGCGCACTTGACACGAAGACGGGGGCCGAAGTCCTCGGGCTGTTCAAATCGCTCAACCGCGAGCAGGGGGTAACGGTGGTCATCGTCACCCACGACCCCGAAGTCGCCCGCGCGACTGACCGCGTCGTCCGTATTCAGGACGGGCGCGTGTTCTACGACGGGGCCCCGACCGAGGCGGCGCTGTACGGCCATGCGGAAATTGCCCCTCTCCCACTTGGGGAGAGGGAGGGGCCCGCCGCCGCTTCGGCGGTGAGAGGGTGAGGGTCTTGTCGCCATCAACGCACCCGCACCCTCCCACGCGTGAAGGAGGCGCCGGGTCCTGCTTCTCCCCGTTCCCGGGAGGATCAAGATGATCGAAGCGATGCTCGCCGAGGCGTGGTCCGCCCTTATCGCCAACCGGCTGCGGTCGGCGTTGACGATGCTCGGCATGATCATCGGCGTCGCCGCCGTCATCCTGATGCTCGCGATCGGCGGCGGGGTGCAGAAGGAAGTGTCAAGCGCGATCTCGGGCCTCGGCTCGAACCTGCTGATCGTCACCGCCGGGACCAGTAAGCAGGGCGGGTTCGCGGCGGGCGCTGGCAGCGGGGCGACGCTCCGGCTCGACGACGCCGATGCGATTGCCAAGCTAAAGAATGTCGTTGCCGCCGCGCCGCAGACGCAGATTCCGGCGCAGGTCGTCGCCGGGGCGGTCAACTGGGCGACGACGGTGGTCGGGTCGACCCCGTCGTACTTCATCGTCAACGACTGGCGTCCCGATACGGGCCGCGCGTACAGCGAGATGGAGGACCGTTCCGGCGCGCGCGTTGCACTCCTCGGGCGCACCGCCGCCGACAAATTATTCGGCGCCAACGACCCGATGGGAGCGAGCGTCCGCGTCAAGGGCGTCAGCTTCACCGTCATCGGCATCATGGCCAAGCGCGGCCAGGGCTTTGGCGGCGTCGACCGCGACGACGTCATCATGGTCCCGCTGACCGCCGCACTGCGTCAGTTGCAAAGCAACGCCTTCCGCCGCTCGATCCGCTCGATCGCGGTTGGGGTCGACGATGCCGACAACCTCGTTCCCGTCAGCGACCGCATCACGACGCTCCTCCGCCGCGTCCACCGGATCGACGCCGGAGCGCCCGACGACTTCACCGTCAACAACCTGACCGCCGTCACCGACACGCTGTCGTCGACGACCAAGGCGATCTCGCTCCTCCTCGCGGCGATCGGCTCCATCAGCCTCGTCGTTGGCGGGATCGGAATTATGAATATCATGCTCGTCAGCGTGACCGAGCGCACCCGCGAAATCGGCATTCGCATGGCGATCGGCGCGAGCCGGTCGGCCGTGCGCCTCCAGTTCCTGCTCGAGGCGCTGATGCTGTCGCTGCTCGGCTGCGGCATCGGCGTCGCGCTCGGCACCGGCGCGGCAACGGCGATCAGCGGCGTGATCGGCTTCGACACCAGCGTGACCGTCAGCGCCGTCGTCACGGCGTTCGCAGTATCGGCGTCGATCGGCATCTTCTTCGGCTGGTATCCCGCGACGCGCGCGGCTAAGCTCAGTCCGATCGAGGCGCTGCGATCTTAACCGGTTCGCGTATTGTCGCGAACGCCGCCAGCGCCCGCGCCCGCGCCGCGCCGTGATTGACGATCGGGTGGGGATAGTCCTGTCCCAGCCGTACCCCTGCCGCCGCAAGCGTCATCGGCGTCGCCTCCCACGGTGCATGGAGCGCATCGTCGGGTAGCTTCGCGAGTTCGGGCACCCAGCGGCGGATGTATGCGCCACGCGCGTCGAACTTCGCGCTCTGACCGACGGGGGCGAAGATGCGGATAAAC
>JBBRQR010000143.1:0-7403 GCA_038226115.1 Sphingomonadales bacterium
AGTCGTCATCCACGATCCACCGACGCAAGTGACTGACGGCAGCGCCAGCCAATCGGGGGCCGTAGCTGCCGTAATCCCGCCCGTAGGGCAGAAGCGAACGTGACCGAAGGGCGCACTAAGTGCGCTGAGTGCCGGAATGCCGCCATTGGCAACCGCCGGAAAGAATTTGAAGCGGTCGAGCCCAAGGTCGAGACCGCGCATGATATCGGCGGCGGTCGCAACACCGGGCAGGAATGGAATGCCGCGTTCGATCGCCGCGCGGGCAAGGCTGTCGGTCAGGCCGGGCGACACGATGAACTTCGCGCCGGCGTCGATCGCTGCGTCGAGCTGCGCCTCATTCAGCACCGTGCCCGCACCGACAAACGCCCCCGCCACCTTGGTCATCGCGCGGATCGCATCGATCGCGGCGCGCGTACGCAGTGTCACCTCCAGCGCAACCATCCCGCCCGCGACCAGCCGCGTCGCCAGCGGAACGGCGTGCGCGACATCGTCGATGACGATGACCGGGATAACCGGCGCAAGCCGCATAATATGGTCGATGTTCATGGGTGCTCCACGGCAAAGGCGGCAGCGGCGCCGAACAGGCCGGGTTGGGGGTGGGTCAGAATTTTCACAGGGACTTTTGCCATCAGTGTCTCGAAACGCCCCTTGGCGACGAAACGACGAGCGAAGCCGGAATTTGGCAGATATTCTGCCAGGCGTAGTCCGATGCCACCCGCAATGACGACCCCGCCAAAGCCGCCTTGCGTCAGAACAATGTCACCCGCGACCGCACCGAAACAAAGGCAGAAGCGTTCGAGCGCCGCCGCCGCCAGATCGTCCTCGTTCGACAGGGCAGCAGACCATAAGGCAGGCGCGTCAAGGTCGCGCACGGCACAGCCTCCAATTGCCGCCAGCGTGGCATAAATATTTACCAGCGCCGGTCCGGCGACGACGCGCTCCACCGAGACCCGCCCGTGGCGTGCGCGCAAGCGGGCGAGCAGCTGGTCATCGATCGCATCAAGGGGGGCGAAATCGCCGTGCCCACCCTCGGTCGCGACGACGCGGCTTCCTGCGGCATCGCGGATAAGTGTCGCAACGCCCAACCCTGTGCCGGGGCCGACGACGCTGATGACTCCGGTTGCAGCGATTGATGCATCCGGCCCACATAATTTCGTGAAATAAGTGTCTTCGAGCTGGGCCACGGCATGAGCGACAGCGAAGAAGTCATTGATAAAATAGCAGTGTTTGAGGTGGAGCTGCGCAGCCAGTTGCACCGGACGGATCGTCCATGGATGGTTCGTCAGCTTGAGTGTATCGGGATAGGGCGATCCAACCGGGCAGGCGACTGCGATCGCGGCGGCGCGGGGCAGCGCTCGACCGACCGCCTCCTCGAACGCCATCCACGCCGACTGCAGGCTGACGTGGCTGGCTGTCTTCAACACAGTTTCGTAGCCAAGTCTGATGACCTTGCCGTTATCGACAACCGCGAGGGCGAAGCGCGCGTGGGTGCCGCCAATATCGGCGACGACGATTTCCACCTACAGGCCCGCTGCGGTGAGCATCGCCGACGCACCATGCTCGGCGTCGTCGGTCCCTTGGCGCATCAAAGCGAACAGTTCGCGTCCGGTGCCGTGACGGTCTGCCGGTAGCGGCGCGATGGCGCCATTGAGGACGCGAGACACGGACAGCGCGCCAGTCACCGCGCAGACCTGGATGATATCGCCGTCGATTACGCCCGCCAACGGTCCGCCGATAGCGGCTTCGGGTGTGACGTGGATCGCCGCCGGAACTTTGCCGCTCGCGCCTGACATCCGACCGTCCGTGACCAGCGCGACACGGTAGCCGCGATCCTGCAGGACGCCGAGCGCTGGGGTCAGCTTGTGCAGTTCGGGCATGCCGTTGGCGCGGGGTCCTTGAAAGCGGACGACGACGACGACATCGCGGTCGAGCGCGCCGGCTTTGAACGCTGCCAACACGTCGTCCTGATTGTGGAACACCGCCGCCGGAGCCTCGACAGTCCATCGTTCGGGCGCAACGGCGCTCGTCTTGAAAATGCAGCGACCGAGGTTGCCAGTTAGCAGGCGCATTCCGCCATCAGGGTCGAAAGGCTCGGCGACGGTTCGCAAGATGCCCGGATCAACGGGGGCGAGCGGCGGTGCAACCCACGCCAGCTTTGCATCGTCAAGCACTGGCGTGCGGGCATAGTCCGCGAGGCTGGCCCCGGCGACGGTCAAGATATCGTTGTGCAACAGCCCGCCGCCGAGCAGCTGAGCGATCGTGAATGCCATTCCACCGGCGGTATGAAAGCGGTTCACATCCCCGTCGCCGCCGGGATAGATTCGCGCAATCAGCGGGACAGCGCTGGACAGCTGGTCGAGGTCTTCCCAGTCGATGACGATCCCTGCCGCACGCGCGATCGCCGGCAGGTGGATCGCGTGATTGGTCGAGCCCCCAGTTGCAAGCAAGCCAACGGCGGCATTCACGATCGCCCGCTCGTCGATACACTTGCCTAGCGGGCGATAGTCGTCGCCATCGTGACCGATCGCCGCCAGCCGGTGGACAGCAGCGCGGGTCAGTTCCTGACGCAACTTTGTGCCGGGATTGACGAACGCTGCACCGGGCAGGTGGAGGCCCATTACCTCCATCATCATCTGGTTCGAGTTTGCCGTGCCATAGAACGTGCAAGTGCCCGGCGAGTGGTAGCTCGCGGCCTCGGCATCGAGCAATTCGGCCTTCGTCGCTTTGCCCTCGGCATAGAGTTGGCGGACGCGAACCTTTTCCTTATTCGGCAGGCCCGACGGCATTGGCCCGGCCGGGATACCGATCGCCGGCAGATGGCCAAAACGCAGGCTCCCAATCAGCAGCCCCGGCACAATCTTGTCGCAGATACCGAGCAGCAGCGCGCCGTCGAACATGCCGTGACTGAGCGCGACAACGGTCGAGAGCGCAATCGTGTCGCGGCTGAACAGCGAGAGCTCCATCGACACCTGCCCTTGGGTGACGCCGTCGCACATCGCGGGAACGCCTCCGGCAACCTGCGCCGTAGCGTTCGCTTCGCGCGCGAAGATTTTGATTTGCTCGGGATAGCGACCGTAAGGTTGGTGGGCCGAGAGCATGTCATTGTAGGCCGTAACGATACCGAAATTTGGTGTGCGGCCGCTGCGGATCGCCGCCTTGTCGGCTTCTGCCGCCGCGAAGCCGTGAGCGAGGTTCCCACAGCTCAGCGCTGATCGGCGAAGGCCGTTGTCGGCTTCGCGTGCGATCAGATCGAGATAGGCGGCGCGACCGGTGCGACTGCGCGCGATGATGCGGTCGGTTACGGCGGAGACGATCGGGTGAAGGGTCATGGCTGCCAATATAGGGTTACTGGCGCCAGTTCGAATAGCCGCGCAATGGGCAGGTCCGCCCCCGCGAGCGCCGCTTCAAGAGCCGCGCGCTTTGCCACGCCGCGAGCGACGACGATCACTGCGTCAGCGTTAGCCAATGCAGCGAGCGTCAGCGTCAAGCGTGCAAACGGAGCCTCAGGCGGAAGTGGATTAGGGATCACCGCGATCACCCCGGCCGACGCGGCGGGATCGGGGTCGCCGCTTGGGAACAGCGACGCGACATGACCATCGTCACCAACGCCCAACCAGACAAGGTCGAAGCGCGGCACCGGCATACTGGCGGAAAGCGGGTTGATCGTGGCGCCGGTCGCACCGAACGCTTTACGCAGCGCACCAACATTGCTCGCCGGATGATCGTGCGGGACATCGCGCTCATCGCCCGGCACGATTGTCACCTTGTCCCACGGCAGATGCAGCGCGGCGAGTGCGGCGAACATCGGTTGCGGCGTGCTCCCGCCGGGCAGGCAAAGCGTGATAGGCCCAGGTCGATTAACTGCCGCAGCAACGTGGGCAATGACCGCCGCGTCGCTTCCGTCCGCCGCCCAACGAACGTCAATCATACCAGCTGACCCCGTCGCGCTCGGTCAGCGCGATCGCCGCGCTTGGCCCCCAAGTGCCCGCACCATAGGTCTTTGGCGTCATGCCCGTCGCCTTCCACCCGGCGCGGATGCCGTCGATGTAGGCCCACTGCGCCTCAACCTCATCGCGCCGGACAAATAGTGTCGGGTCACTGCTGAGAAGGTCGAGGAGTAGGCGTTCGTACGCGATCCGCCGACGGACATCGGCAAACGCATTGGCAAGGCCAATGTCGAGCGGCACTTCACGCAGCCGCAGACCATCCCGGTCCAGGCCCGGCTCCTTCGCCATAATCGAAAGCCGGATATTTTCATGCGGCTGGAGGCGGATAACAAGCCGATTTGGTCGCAGTGGACCGCCCTTCGTGCCGAAGATCGAATGCGGCACGCCCTTGAACTGAATTGTGATTTCGGAATGGCGCTCGGGCAGCCGCTTTCCGGTGCGCAGGTAGAATGGCACCCCCTGCCAGCGCCAGTTGTCGACATGCAGCTTGAGGGCAACAAACGTCTCGGTCGCTGAAGCACGAGCGAGTTCGGTCACGTACGCAGGCACCGGCTGGCCGCCGCTCGCGCCGTCGCCGTATTGGCCGATGACGCTGCACGCCTCGACAGTTCCGGCGTCGATCGGGCGGAGCGAGCGCAGCACTTTGACCTTCTCGTCACGGACACTGGTTGCATCGAACCGTGCTGGCGGCTCCATTGCAACGAGCGCAACGAGCTGGAGCATATGGTTTTGCACCATGTCGCGCAGTGCGCCCATGCCATCATAATAGTCGCCACGCTCTTCGAGCCCGACCGTTTCCGACACAGTGATCTGGACATGATCGATTCCACCGGTGTGCCACAGCGGCTCGAACAGCGCGTTCCCGAAGCGTAAGGCGAGAAGATTTTGGACCGTTTCCTTGCCGAGGTAATGGTCGATGCGAAATGTCCGCGCTTCAGGGAAAACCGCCGCGGCCTGGTCATTAATCGCGCGGCTCGAGCCTAGGTCGGACCCAAGCGGCTTCTCGAGCGCGAGCCGCACCCCGTCGCCTGCCAGCCCCGCCGCGTGGAGACCGGCAATCGTCGGTCCGAACAATGACGGCGCGGTGGACAGGAAAATCGACAGGTTTGCTGGATCGCCCACCTCGAGGGCGAGCGCGGCAAAGGCGGCCGTCTTGGTAGCATCGAGCGAAACATAGCTTATCCGCGCTATAAACGTGGCGATGCGCTCCAGCTCAAGGCGTTCGGGATCGATATGCTCGGCGAGCGCGGCGCGGGCGATCTCAGCGTAGCCTGCTGTGTCTAGACCGCTTCGTGCGGTCGCGACGATCCGCAGGTCGGTCGGCAGCAGCCCGTCGGCGTCAAGGCCGAACAACGACGGCAGCAACATCCGCCGGGCAAGATCGCCGGTCGCGCCGAACAGGAGCAATACCGCTGTCATAAAACCGCCGGGGCGAGAGGGAGTGATCTGCCCATATCGACCGCCGGGCATATACACCATATGCCGCGATCAATGCGTAGCGTGGCGCAGGGGCCACGATCGCAACGGAAAGTGCCTCACCGCACATCATCGTCTTCCGTTGAAACTCCGAGAAACGGCGAGATTTCAAACAGCATCGATCTAAACATTTGGCGATTGCGTATTTTACAAACCCAATTGTGTTAAGCGTAAATTAGAACCCGTCAGAAAAGCGTTCCAGCAGCGGCAAAAAAATGATCGCTGCGATGATGAGAACAGCTATTGCGTGGGAAGTCACTCTCGCTTCTACGGCAACGGCTTTTGCTTCACCGACTTCTTCATCCGCTCGTCAAAGCGCGCCTCGTCGTCGTCCGTTTCTAGATCGCGCGCGGCTTCCTTGAATTTGCCGAGCTGGGTGGCCTTGTCAGGCACGTCAGGCAGCTCCCTGATTAAACAGCTTTCACCATCTACCATGCTTGGTTTGCAAGCCACTTAAATGTTTGCTGTTCGGCCCGGCAGCCTCTATCGATTAAGCGACGTGTCGCGACCTCTCCGCTTGGCCAGTTTCGTCGTCATCGCGGCAGCGGGGGTTATGCTGGCGATCTGGCTATTGCGGCGCCCGCTTTCTGAGGCAGTCGTGGCTCGCTGGTTCGCCTCGCAGGGCATTCCGGCGCGGTACAGGATCACCGCGCTATCGCCCGATGCCGTGACGCTCACCGATGTTACGCTCGGAGCCGCCACCGCACCTGATTTTTCGGCACGCCGCGTCGATATTCGGCTCGGCTGGTCACCGTTTCGGGCACAAATCGACCGGATCACGGTAACCCGCCCGACGCTCCGCGCGGTGCTGGGCCCGCATGGTATTACCCTTGGTAGCCTCGACCGGCTCCTGCCTGCTCCCGGCGCGCCTGCGACGCCGCTGCCCGATATCGACCTCCGGTTGGTCGACGCCCGCATGACGGTGAGCACGCGCGCCGGAACGATTGTGCTCACTGGCGGCGGCGCCGGGAGGCTGCGGAGCGGCTTTGTCGGCCGCTTCGTGATGGGCGAAACACGGCTCGTTGGGTTCGGCTGCGCCAGTCGACTGCCCGGTGCGAGAATCGACGTCGCGACGACGCACTACGCAGTACGCGTCATTGGCAACGGAGCTGCGGCCGGGTTCGCCTGCGCCGACCGTACCGAACTTGCGGGAATTGGCTGGCGCGCTGACGTCCGCCTGACGCCGACCCTCGATCGCTATGCCATTAAGCTTCTCGCACATACCGGCGGCGCGCGCAGCGAAGGGATCGCCGCCTCCGCACTCGACGTCGTTGCCGATGGTGCAGCGGCGACGCTGGCCGGCCCTATCACGGGGATGGTCAAGCTCGACGCCCGTGACTTCACCGGACCGTCGCTGCGGACCGAGCGGGCGTCGGCGAGCGGCACGTACCGCGTTGACCCGGCCACCGGTGATGCCAGCCTGACGGCGGCAATCGACGCGCGGCGAGCGAGTATGGTGCTCCCGCTGGTGCCATTGCGGAATCTGGCGGCACGCGGCGCGGGCACGCTGGCTCGCCCGTTGACCGAGGCGCTGGCGGCACGCCTTGCCGCCGCCGCGCGCAGATTCGATGCGGGGGGCACCGTGACGGTAGCGCGACAACGCGGGCGCACAACCGCCGCGCTCGAAAGTGTCACGCTCAATGCAGCGACCGGCGCGTTACTGGTTCAGACCGGCCGGATCGGATTTATGAACGCCGGTGCAGCCCTGGACGGCGGCATCACACTCGTCGGCGGCGGCTTGCCGCAAGCGACGTTTACCGGCAGCGGCCGGTGGCGGCGTGGTGCCGTGTCCGGCAACGGAAGGTTCGCGATCGCCCGCTGGGCCGTCCCCGGTGCGGCGATCGAAGCGTTGCGCTTCGATCTGGCGGCGACGCCCGGGGGCATCGATGTCGTGGGCAATCTGCGGGTCTCCGGCGCACTCGGCAGCGGCATCGTCGCTAACGGCATCGGTCTGCCGGTCGACGCGAGCATCGCTCGAGA